>JBKHDX010000034.1:0-28588 GCA_046541115.1 Spirulinaceae cyanobacterium
TTGGTTATTGGTTGTTGGTTGTTGGTTATTGGTTGTTGGTTGTTGGTTATTGGTTGTTGGTTGTTGGTTATTGGTTATTGGTTATTGGTTATTGGTTATTGGTTATTGGTTATTGGTTGTTGGTTAGCCGATTGCCCAAAACTCTCTTTGAAACTTGAATTGACCTTTTCGGGGCTGTAATGCTCATCTAGTAAAGGGTTTAGCCTTTTTTTGAGTCTACCTTCTAGGGAATAAGTTTCTGACTCCCTTTGGAGGGGCTTGCATCCCCACTCCCCCCGATTGCCGATTGCCGACTGCCCCTTAGATGCTGATAACTGATAACTGATAACTGATAACTGAAAAAACTGCCCAAAACACTGATGACTGTTCACTGAACTATTCCCCTTGTCGCCGTCCTAACTCATAAACGCCACAACCGATGCAAGCCAACATTCCCAAGCTGAAGGCCCAACTCTGACCCAAACCGATATCCACGCCGTAGCTGCACAAGCCCCCAAAGCCCAAAAATGGCACAATACTCATCACTGAGGCGTAAAAGGCATTTTGGGACTCGCGAGCAACACGGGTGCGTTCAAACTCCTCAACAGAGGTATAAAGGGTGCGTTCTGCAAAATTAAACCAGCGATTGAGTTGTTCAACGATCCAGTCTCTCAAACCCGCCAAGGCAAGATATAAAGCGAGAGACCATAAACAGGCTGCCGCGATCGCTGTGGGGTCGATAGAGAATTGAAACGGCAAAAACTCAAGGATCATAGAACGGTTTGGCTCTAAAGGTTTAGGAAATTGTAACAAAGTTATGGTGTTTGGGTGGGTTTTAAGCCGTTAAAGGCTTATCTGAATTAAGGTTAAAGCCCTCACGACGAACCTTATTGGTTTTTTTTGAGCCAAGCGGTAATACCATCGGCGATCGCGTCTGCGAGGCGTTGTTGTTCGTTGGGGTTGGTAATCCATTCAAACTCATTAGGATTAATCATAAAGCCCAGTTCCATTAACACCGTTGGGGCAGCGTGGGGGCGAGTGAGAGCCAGATTATTCCAGAAAACGCCATAAGAAGGGCGGTCTAGATTTTCAACCAAGTAATTATGCAGAAATACCGCTAAATCGTGGGCTTGGGGGTTGTACCAAAACATCCCAATTCCCGCCGTATTCTCCGCGTCGCCGCCGTCGGGAAGGGCGTTGTAGTGGACGGATAACGCCAGGGTGGGGCGTACTCGGTCAATGGCGGCCATGCGATCGCCCAGGGAAACCTCTACATCGGTGGTGCGGGTCATATAAACCGTTGCGCCCCGTTGTTCGAGTTCCGCTTGCAGCAGTTGGGAGACTTCTAAATTGACGGCTTTTTCGGGATAACCGTTAGGCCCCCTTGCCCCTAACTCCTGGCCGCCGTGGCCGGGGTCTAACAAAATGGTAGTTCCGGTGAGGGGATTGGGGGCGGTGAGGTTGGCTTGGGGAGGATGGCGCAGGGTTAAAATTAGGCTTGTACCTTCATAACGCAGGTCGTAACCCCATTGTTGGTCATTTTTGAGGTGAAAGGTATATTGCAAGCGTTCTGGCTCAATTTGCTGCCAATCTAGGCGACGAATGAGGGGGTCATCGTCAAGCCAGATGGTATCGGTTTGGGCGATCGCGTTGTGCAGGGTCAGGGTAAAGGTGTCGTCTCCTTGCTGGACGGAAACCGGGATGGGGACGGTGAGGGGAAAGACAACCTCGGTGGCGTTGGTTTGGGGACGGGCGCTAATGCTGCGAATTATGGCTTGGGGGGGAACTGCGCCGGGGAGGGTTTGGGTTTCGCTGGCTTTAATCCACGCACCGTAATCTAAACGCAACCATTCCCCTTCTCGACCCGTAATTTGAGCGCGAGTGCCTTGTCTAAGGGGGGTTAAGCGGGAGTAACTGGTGCTGGGCCCGGTTCTAGCAACCCCAGATTCTGCGGTGACTTCGATGACTTGGAGTTGGTTGGGGTTGAGAATTTCAATGGCCCCAGAGGCCGTTTGCGTGGTGGTGCGATCGCCCTGGCTGATTTCATAGACGGGTTGAGTATTATTGGGGATATTGGCGGCACTAATGCAGTTTTGGTAAGGGTTGAGGGCAATGGGGGTGGGTTCGTTGCTGTCGTTGAGGACGGCGTAATTGGGGGGGAGTTGAGCGAGATTGGTTTGGGGGTTGAGGGGTAGGGTTTGGTTGTCGAGAGTTACAGAAACTTGGGCATTTTCGGCCGCGATCGCGCTAAAACAAATTAAATCATCCGGCAATCGGGCTATATCAACTTGGGGGGTGACTGAGTTCGGCAAGATAATCTCGTCTGGGGGGAGTTGGGGTTGGGACGAAACGCGGGTGATGGTGTAGGTGAGGGTTTCGTTGTTGTAGCGGATGGTGACGGGATTTTCTCCCATCTCTAGGGGAATACTAGGAGCAAAGTAACCCGATAGACTGCGATCGATGGGGTTGCCGTTAATGGTAACAATTCCTTCGGCGGGGGCTGAACCAATGATAAAAATTTGCTCGGCGGTGGTTTGGTGTTCGGGGGGAGGATAAACAATTTTGAGGGGAGATTCTGCTTGAGCCGGGGAGATGTTTACCATCAAACTACTGGTGGCGATCGCGCTAATTAAGATAGATTGAATCGATTTGCTCATTAAATTTTGGGTATTCTAGAAATCACTATAGTATTTATAAACCAGATGTAAACGCACGAATCTCGTTCCTTGATTTCACTAAGGGACGTAAAAACAAGGCTCCGCCTCGATTCTACAATAGAGATGTTATGAAGAAAAAACGAGATGCGAGTTTACCGATGAGATGAAAACACGATAGGAGAGGATTCGGCGGAGACGCGAAAATAAAATGTCAGCTTACTTTTTCGGTATTTTTACGGTTATTTATAGTTATTCTTTCTATCTGTTTTGTTTTATTTATGTTTGCAAAAAAGACAGTCAATTTTTAGTTTTTTTGAGATAGATTTGAATTAACCCCAAGCCTTGTTCAAGTAGTTATCATACGGTAATTTTGGAGTTAATTTTATTATGTTAACCGTTCATTTCTCAAAAATTAACCTGAATTTAAATTCTACCTTAAAAGAATTAGAATTGGATGATGTAACCGTGGATATTTCTTGTTTGGGTAGGACGCTTTATCGGATTTTTGAAAATAACCCCGTCATCCCCGGAGTGATTATACAAGATGGCGATCGATTTGTCGGTATGATTTCAAGACGGCAGTTTTTAGAAAAGTTTAGTCGTCCTTATGGATTGGAGTTGTTTTTGAATCGGGCGATCGCAAATTTATATAAAACGATTGAACAAAATTTATTGATTTTAACAGAGGATACCTCTATTGTTACCGCAGCACAACAAGTCATCGAACGACCCAAGGAGTTATTATACGAGCCTATTGTTGTTCAAGGTAACCCAGATAAATATAAATTATTAGATATTCAAAGATTATTAATTGCTCAATCTCAAATTCATAAGCTTGCGGCTTATTTACTGGAAAAAACAACGCAAAAATTAGAAATTGCTAATCTGGAATTAGCTCGTTTAGCGAGTGTTGATGGCTTAACTCAATTGGCTAATCGTCGTCGCTTTGATGAATATTTAGAAATTCATTGGCATAAACTTAGCGCCCAACAACAATCTTTAGGGCTTTTATTGTGTGATGTCGATTGGTTTAAGGCATATAATGATTATTATGGTCATCAAGCGGGAGATGATTGTTTGCAAAAAGTCGCGCAGGTTTTACAAGAAGTGGTGGATAATCCTGATGATTTAGTCGCTCGTTATGGGGGGGAAGAATTTGCCGTTATTTTACCTTATGCAACTCTTACCCAAGTCCAAATGATTGCTGATTGTATTTGCGATCGCTTGCGGTCTTTAAAAATTCCTCACGGGGGTTCTCCTTGCCAAAAATATGTCACCATTAGTATCGGTGGGACGAGCATGATTCCTAATTCAGAAGATTCACCTTTAAATTTAGTTTTAAAAGCCGATCGTTTATTATATCAAGCCAAGCGCAATGGCCGCGATCGATTTTCAATTAACCATTAATAATTTACAATATATAATGTAAAATTTATAATGAATAACTCTAAATAGTTAATTAACCAATAACAAACAACAAACAACCAATAACAAATTGACCCTATTAAATAATCGCTATCAAATCATAAAAACATTAGGACGAGGGGGGTTTGGTCAAACCTTTCTGGCGGTGGATACCCATTTACCATCCCAGCGACCTTGCGCGATTAAACAACTCAAGCCCACTCTATCTAATCCCAGTCAAAAGCAATGGCTAGAAGAACGTTTTAAACAAGAAGCTGCCATTTTAGAAAGTTTAGGGGAACATCACGACCAAATCCCCAGATTGTATGCTTATTTCCAAGAAAAAGACGAGTTTTATTTAGTTCAAGAATATGTAGAAGGGATAACGTTAACCCAGCGAGTCCAACAAGAAGGAACGTTATCTGAAACCGAAGTCGAACGGCTTTTAATTAGTTTGTTGCGGGTGTTGGAATATGTGCATCAACAGCAAAAAATTCATCGAGATATTAAGCCGGATAATATTATTTTACGATCGCGCGATCGCCAACCTGTTTTAATTGATTTTGGGGCGGTTAAAGAAGCGGTTACGACAATGATGCAGTCGGGGGGTAATGCTTCGGTAGCCATTGGGACACCGGGCTTTATGGCTTCCGAACAAGCGGCGGGTCGTCCTTTGTATTCTAGCGATTTGTATAGTTTGGCATTGACGGCGGTGTTTTTGCTGTCGGGAAAACTGCCCCAGGAGTTGACGAGTAATACCCAATCGGGGGAAATTTTGTGGCGACAAGCATTACCCCAAATTCATTCTAATTTGGCTACGGTAATCGATCGCGCTTTACAATATCATCCTCGCGATCGCTATGCCACTGCCACAGAAATGTTGCAGGGGTTGTTGCAGGGAGGCGGTGTTGATTCAGAAGCGGCGACAGTGGCGGTTTCCCCTCATCAACCCCATATATCTGCATTGCCCGATACCCAAAAGCCGACGATGGTTGTGGCTTCTCCTGAGTCGTCTGGGGGGTCTGGAAATCGATCTAATTGGGGATTGGGGATTATGTTAGGAATGGTGGGGGCGATCGCTTTGCTTATCGGCTATGGTTTATTTTCGTCTCAAGATTCCCCTGACCCAGAAATTATATCTTCTCCAACACCTTCTCCGTCGCCTTCCCCCTCTCCGAGTCCGTCGCCTTCCCCCTCTCCGAGTCCGTCGCCTTCCCCCTCACCAAGTCCGTCGCCTTCCCCCTCACCAAGTCCGTCGCCTTCCCCCTCTCCGAGTCCAACGCCAACCCCTCAAAATGCCCCTATTCCGGTATTTCCCTTGGGAACATCGCAAAATGAAGTAATCGCAGCCCTCGGAGAACCGACTTATAACCGCAAGGGCTATTTTCCCAATACTCGCGCCGTGGGTTATAGCGATTATCTGCCCGGAGAAGCGAATTTAGGGTTTATTTTCGATAGCAATACGGGACGCTTGCGCCAAAGTGAAGTGTCTTTTGAGTCGTCGGTTGAAATTGCGTCCATTGAAGCCACCCTCAAGGCGTTACTGGGGGGCAATCTCGAAACTAGCCCTCGGCAAAGTTTACAAGGGGTTTATAATCGTGAAACCGATCTGCGGTCTTTTTCAGTAGGAGATTTGCGGGGAATGATTCAGCGAGATCGACAAGATCGCCTTTATTTGGCGGTGTGGGAGAGGAGTTTTCGACCGTAGAATGTCTATGGCGTTCGCGGGTTTCTTGTTTAACATGACCGCGCATCACCGCCCGTTGTAGCTTCATAAAGGCGGCAAAATCTTCATCGGTGTAGCGGCTTTGCAGCCGGATTCGCAAGTGTTGTTCGGCTTCGCAGGATAACCACCCGGTAGATAAGGCTTGTCTAACGATGTCTTGAATCAACAGCATTTTAAATTTTCCTCGCACACAAGATAAAGATTTAATTAGTTATGGCCTTGGGCAAGGAAGTTTTCGCAATTTTTGTAAATAAATCTGCGGAGATCGGGGGCAAACTTCATCAAATCTTAATAAAGTTTTGCGCGTAACTACGGATATATGGGGGTAATCGGCTATTTGTCAATTTATTATAGAAGAATTTTAATGTTTTTTTAAAGATACGGCTCAATTATTTTGAGAATGCCGCGATCGTCGAAGTTTTCAGCCAACTCTAAAATTTTCTGAGCAAAGGCGAAATATTGGTCATCGGCAGTTTGGAGTCCCTGGGCTTCCGCTTCAATTTGTTCGATGTCGCCAATCAGGGCGGCGGCGTGGAGGCGTTCGAGGCTATCGTTTGGGGGAATGTGCCATTCACCCGCATCTGTCTCTGGGGGGGTTTCGATGGTTTCGGGTTGGTAAATCCACTGAAGTTGGAGATAGTGACGCAACAAAGATAATAGTTGATTGACTTCGACGGGTTTGGGTAAAAAGTCATTGCATCCTGCTTCAAAAGCCGAGATGCGATCGCGATTCAAGACGCTGGCACTCGAAGCAATCAAGGGAATATTAATCTTTTCTTGTCTTAAATGACGAATCAAAGCGCGACCGTCTAGTTTTGGCATTACTAAG
This sequence comes from Spirulinaceae cyanobacterium, assembly GCA_046541115.1. Lineage (GTDB taxonomy): Bacteria > Cyanobacteriota > Cyanobacteriia > Cyanobacteriales > Spirulinaceae > Jaaginema. The sequence goes on from JBKHDX010000034.1 coordinate 6,596, forward strand.
TCTACAATCGCCAAATCCGGCTGAAAGCGCTCGATCAGTTCTAAACCGGCTGCGCCATCTAAAGCGGTAGCGCATTCAAAACCCAAGGGCTTGAGGATTTCGAGTAAGATGGCGTGATTGGTTTCTTTATCATCGACGATCGCGATTTTGCGGCGGGGTCCATCGTAGCCAATAATATTACCGAGATCGCGATCGCAACTGCGACTTGCCCATTCCGTCGCCATGGGAAACGTTACTTCAAACTCAAACTGACTCCCCTCACCGGGGGCGCTGCTAACTCGAACCTCACTGCCCATCATCTGCACAATTTCCCGCACAATCGCTAAACCCAATCCAGTTCCTTCCGATCGCGCCGATTTTGACCCCGCTTGTTCAAAGGGTTGGAAAACAGTATCGAGTTCCTCGTCACTCATGCCAACGCCAGTATCGCGAATCGAAAAGCGCAAGCGCACCGTCGGCGGCGATGTATCAAAATCGCGGTTAATGACTAACACCGTAAACGTGACGCTGCCTTGATGGGTAAACTTCACCGCATTGCCTAACAAGTTAATTAACACTTGCCGCAGGCGTTTTTCATCCGCATAAATCCCTGGCGGAATATCGGGATCGCAGACATAGTGAAACTCAATTTGCTTTTGTTCGGCGCGAATGCGGGTCATTTCCACCACACTGATTAAAAAGGAAGGCAGATGAAAATCATGGTTGTAAAGCTCCATGCGGCGGGCTTCAATTTTGGATAAATCCAGGATGTCTTCAATAAGATTAAGCAGGTGTGTGCCGCATTGATCGATGATGGTAATACCTTGGCGATGGTCGTTGAGGTTTGGGGCTTGCTGCATGATTTGGGTATAGCCAAGGATGCCATTGAGGGGGGTGCGGAGTTCGTGACTCATGTTGGCCAGAAACTCGCTTTTGGCTTGGCTGGCGACTTCGGCGGCTTCCTTGGCAGTTTCGAGGTATTGGGCGGTGGCGATTCGTTCTAATTCGGCCCCCCCTCGGGCCGCAAAGATTTGGAAAATGGATTCGACTGTGGCGTTGGCGGTGATGGGTTGGGTATCTAAAACCGTTAAAATACCGATGGCCTCCCCGGTCATAGACTGTAAGGAAATGCCCCAATAACTGCGAATTTGCCATGCTTGTAAGTCAGGGTCGTCGGGGAACAGTTCGGCAACGCGATCGCGATACAAACAGCTTTGATTGCTCTGAATGACGTTGGCACAGGGAGTTCCGGCTAAGTCGTATTCAAAGTTATCGGTAAATTTGTCGTTTTTCCACACCGCTAGGGTGCGGGCGCGATCGCGATTGGGGGTGAGTTCGGCAATCCAGGCATAATGCACTTGCAACACTTGGGCGAGGTTTTGGACGAGGGCTTGGAAAAAGGCACGACCGGTTACCGAGGCAGTACCTTGCACAATCAGACGCAGGGCTTCTTCTCGTTGTTTGCGATCGCTAATATCTCGTACAATGGCTTGAATCACCGGGCGATCGTTCCAATCTAAGGCGGTTAACCAAACGTCGGCGATAAATATCGTCCCGTCTTGCCGTTGATGTAACCATTCAAAACGTTGCGTCCCTTGAGTGTAAGCTTGTTGAATTTTGGTCGCGGCAGCAGTCATCGAATCTGTGCCGTCGGCTTGATAGGTTGGGGAAATTTGACTGGGATGTTTGCCGATCATTTCCTCGATGGTGTCATAGCCAAAAAGCTTGACGGTGGTTTGGTTGCAGTTAAGAAACCCGGTACTATCGAGAATCATCACCGCATCTTGTAAGCTGTCGTAAAGGGTGCGATATTTTTGTTCTGAGGCTCGCAACTCCATTTCGACTTTGCGGCGTTGGGCGGCTTCGAGGGCGAGAATAACCAGGTTGCCAAGCGATCGCGCAAAGCTTTCTTCTTCCATCGTCCACTGTCGCGGCGTTTCGGTGTGTTCTAAGCACAAAGCCCCCACGATGCGGTCATTTTGTCGCAGAGGGATTTCCAGTATTGCTGTGATGTCGAGGGGAATGATATAGTCTTGGCGCAGTTCCTCGCAGCGAATATCTTGGGCGGTATCGTTGATGGACAGGCTTTTTTCGGTTTGTAGGGCTTGGAGATATTGGGGATAGTGCCGCAAATCTAACTCAGAGTCGAGGCTGTGGCGATCGCGACTGAGGGAATAGACATCTAAACATTGCCAAGGGCTATCATCCGGGTTAAACCAAACGCTGACTCGCTCGACTTTTAAGGCTTTGGCGCAGGTTTGCGTGAGTTTGGGGATACTGACGCTTAAATCTCCTTGACGGAGTTCGCTGTCGGCGGCGAGTTGGGCGAGTATCCAGTTTTGATTGCTGAGGGTGATATTTTTTTGTTCGAGGGCGTTTTGTGCCAAGACGCGATCGCTAATATCCGCGATCGCCCCATAATAAGACAATTTCCCCGAAATCGAGCGAGACACCGTTGCCTCTGCTTGCAGCCACCGCACTTGATGGTTGGGTTTAATCACGCGGCATTCGTAATGCCAGTTGCTTTCGGCGGCGACGGCAGCATTGAGGGAGTTAAGATATTCTTGGCGATCGTCGGGGTGAAGGCACTCGACAAAGTTCAACATATTCTCGCTCATGGCTTCGGCACTGATTCCGGCAATGTCAATAATGCGATCGCTGATGTAATCCATATTCCAGTTGCCATCTTCATAAGTACAGTGATATATGGCGCTGGGAATTTGCGCCGCGATCGCAAAAAACCGTTCCTCGCTAATTCTCAAGGATAGAGTACGCTGTTCGACACTGGCTTGCAGTTGTTGATTGACTTGTTCGAGTTGCTGTTGTAAGCGGCGATGCTCGCTGACGGCGGCAAACAAGAAATAGGTACTCAGCGCCATACTGCCCACAAAAGACTGCAACAACAGCAGCAATTCTACAGTAGAATTGATATTGGCAAATTTCGACGCAAAAATGCCGTATTGTTGGCTTGTGGTCACAATGGCAAATGTGATGCAGAAACTCACAAACGTAGTGACTGCCCGTCCATTCAGGCGAAACGCCGCCCACATCAAGGGCATAACGATCGCGTACTCAATCGGCTGACTCCACAGAAAAGCACTGCAACTCAAAATTATCAGCAAGCCAAATACTAACACCGTTTCTAGTCGTTGCTGGGGATGATATTGCTCTCGCAGATGGGGGTCTTTTTGCGTCCAAATGGTTAATATCGGGGTAAAGGTCAGAATCCCTATGCCATTAGCTAACCACCAAGTCAACCAGGTTTCCCGCAACAATGTACTCGGAATCAGTTGCAAACTGTATAAAGTTGCTGTGGCGATCGTCGCACTCAACATTGGACTCAATACCACTGCCCCTAACACAAACTTGAGCAGTTTTTTGGGATGAGTCAGCCACAGGGGAGTGCCGATTAAAGACTTTACACAATAGGTTGCTACGCCAATTTCAATCCCATTGGCGATCGCAAAACCCAATATTTTAACGAGATTAAGCTCTGTCAGAGAATTCCCTACTATACTGAGCAAGACACTTCCTAACAGTACACCCGGTAATAATCTATAGCCCCCCCGCAGCACAATTGCCAACGCCACCCCCGATGCGGGCCAAATTGCGGCAACATTACCGGGTAAGAGGGCAAAAGTAAAGGAAAAACGCCCTAAAACCACATAAATCAGCGCGATACTCACCAGGGTCAGAATATATTTGATACTCAGCCGAGATTGCTTGGAGCCAGACATCATGGCGATACTTCTCCTAAGGGTATTTTGAGATAGAAAGTTGTTCCCTGTCCGGGGGTAGAAGTCACGGCAATCTCGCCTCCATGACTTTCGACAATGGCTTGACGGGCGATCGCGAGTCCTAACCCCGTCCCTTTGCCAATGGGTTTGGTTGTGAATAAATGCTCGAAAACTTTTTGTTGAATTTCCGGCGACATCCCCACGCCGTTATCGCTAATTTCAATGGTAATTTGGGATTGCGTCTCATCCAGATAAGTCGCGATCGCAATTTGATTGGCATCGCTTTTCAATTCGTCATAACTGCGGTTAAGACTTTTTTCATCAAGGGCATCAATGCTATTCGCCAGTAAGTTCATAAAAACTTGATTGAGTTGCCCTGGAAAACAGTCAAGTTTAGGAATATCGCCGTAGTTTTTAATCACTTGGATTTCCGGGCGATCGCCATTGTCTTTTAAGCGATGTTTTAAAATTAATAAAGTACTTTCTAAGCCTTCGTGGAGATCGAACTGTTCCCGTTGACCGCGATCGGCTCGCGAAAATGTCCGCATCGAGCGACTAATTTCGGTGATGCGATCGGTTCCGGCTTCTAAGGATTGAATTAACTTCGGAAAGTCCTCGCTGATATATTTAAAATCAATTTCTTCGACTTTTTCTTGAATTTCAGGAGCCGGATCGGGATAATATTGTTGATAGAGTTCTACTAATTCAATCAAGTCCCGCGCATAATCATAAGCAGGCGCTAAATTTCCGGCAATAAAGCCCACAGGATTATTGATTTCATGGGCAATTCCTGCTACTAATCCTCCCAATGATGACATTTTTTCATGTAAAATGAGTTGGGCTTGCATCGATTGGAGTTGCTGGGTTTTTTCAGCAACTTTAGCTTCAAGATCGAGATTGATTTGACTGAGTTCTTGAGTTTTTTGCGCTAATTCTCGGTTTAAACAACATAACTTTAAATGCAGATTAACCCTGGCTAATACTTCCGCTTGTTGAAAGGGTTTGGTGATATAATCAACGGCTCCTAATTTAAAGCCTTTCATCTTATTTTCAGCATCGGCCAAAGCTGTCATAAAAATTACTGGAATGTCCTGGGTTTTGGGATTTTCCTTAAGCCGATGACAAGTTTCAAATCCATCTATTCCCGGCATCATCACATCCAGTAAGATTAAATCTGGCGTAATTTCGAGTAGCTTTTGGAGTGCGTCTTCACCATTACGAGCCACCAAAACTCGAAAGCCAGAGTCCCGCAAGAAACCAAAAATAACCTTGAGATTTGTGGGGTTATCTTCGACCAAAAGAATAATTGGGTTTGTGGTTTCAGGCATAATTTAACTTTTGATTAGCAGGGAAATAGGTGGATAAAAGTTGTGTTGCTGTCGCTACATCTAACGGTTTTGACAGAAAATACCCCTGGCCAAAATCGCAATTTAAACTTTGTAAAATTTCGAGTTGTTCTTGGGTTTCAATCCCTTCGGCGATCGCTTTCATGTTGAGATCGTGGGTGAGATTGAGAATGGTTTTGGCGATCGCTAATCCCTTTGAATTTGGGGCTAAACGTTGCACAAACGAACGATCGATTTTAATAAACTGCGCTGGAAAATCATGCAAACGGCTCAAAGAGGAATAACCCGTCCCAAAATCATCTATACACAATTCAATGCCACAATTCGCTAGTATTTCTAAAATCGCGGTTCCTGCTTGTCCGGCTTCCCAAAATCCCCTTTCGGTGATTTCGATTTTTAAATTTTGAGGAGATAAATCCTGTAAAATTTCTGGCCAATTGATGTTTTGCAGTTCTTCTAAAAACTGAAGTTTAACGCTAGAATAGTTAACACTAACGCTCAAAGAAGGATCGATTTTAAAAAGGGTATTCCATTCTCGTATCTGGTTACAAGCCACTTGAATGGCCCAAAGATCGATTTTTTGGACTATCCCGGTTTCTTCTGCGAGAGGAATAAATTTGTCTGGAGGAATTAAACCTTTACTCGGATGTTGCCAACGAATTAAAGCTTCAAAACCGAGTAATTTCTGAGTCGTTAAGGAAAAAATGGGTTGATAATGCAAACAAAATTCTTCTCGTTGAATGCCCCAATAAAGATCGGCTTCGAGTTCTGTGCGCTCGATAAATTGAGCTTTTAAATAAGGGGTTAAGATGGCATATTTGCCTTTGTTTTGAGTTTTGGCATAATACAAAGCGCAGTCTGCATCTTTTAACAAATGGGTCGATTCTCGATACAAAGCAATTGAGCTAATAATGCCAATACTGGCATTCACCGTCAGGATATAATGTTGTAGGATAAAGGGCTGTTTGAGGCGATCGAGAAGGTTTTGCGCGATCGCGTCTAAGTTCTCAATTTCGGGATCGTAGGGTAGTAAAATCGCAAATTCATCCCCTCCTAAACGAGCAATTAGGGAGCGATTACTAAGGCTGGAGCATAAGCGATTTGCCACTTTTTGTAATAGTCGATCTCCCACAATATGACCAAAGCTATCGTTGATTTTTTTGAAATCATCTAAATCTAGCCACAAAATCGCCCAAGTTTCATGGTTTGTTTTGAGAATTTCTCGTAAGAATTCCATAAAACAAGCGCGATTGGGTAAAGCTGTCAGTAAATCGTGATTTGCTTGATAATGAAGTTTGTTAGTTTGGCTTTCGAGTTGTTGAATTGCTTGAGATAAGGCTTGGGTGCGATCCTCTACTCGTTTTTCTAGTTTGTGATTGAGTTCGACTAATTCAGCTTCGGCAGTTTCTCGTGCAGCAACTTCTGTTCGTAAGCGTTGATTTTGATGTTTGAGTGTTTTTTGTAATTGACTAAGTTTGAGGTGCAAACAAATTCGACTCAGCACTTCTTGTTTTTGGAAAGGTTTAGAAATAAAGTCAACTGCCCCTAATGCTAATCCTTTCAGTTTATAATCTAAGTCATTTAAAGCGGTTAAAAAGATAACCGGAATATCTTGGATATTGGGATTTTCTTTGAAACGAGTACAAATTTCAAAGCCATTGAGTCTTGGCATTGAAATGTCAAGTAAGATTAAATCCGGGGTAATATGTTGTAATTTTTCTAAAGCATCTTCGCCATGGGTTGCGACTAATACCTTAAAGCCCGATTGTTTCAAAAGAGTAAATAACACCTTCAAATTGACAGGATTATCGTCAACTACAAAAATTGTATTGGCTGTCGTGGGGGGGAAGATGCTACTCATAACTCCTTCATTTAGCACAAGCTGGAATCAGAAAAAACTGTGAAGTGAATCAAACTTTACTCAAGTTGGCGATTTGGCGATAAAATTAATTTTTTATAAAGAAGCGAGCGATCGCTGTTGGTATAACCTTAAAAAACTCGGAGGTAATGGGGATGCACTTTCGTAGTATAAAAATAAATCTAAAAATAATAATCCCTGAGAAATTGTTACTAAAATATCTTTTTTTATCAGGGCGATCGCATTTTTTACTAGGAATTAAACAAGTCGTTTTCTAAACTTAACGTTTAGTTCTTAATTTTACAGCGCTTTGTTGTGCATTATAAACTATCTTTACTTCCTTGGCCCTTGTCTAATTTATAAGGTTGTAAAGAATAAATTAAGTTTGCATAAACTTTAGTTTAAATTACTACAATATAAAATTTTAGCGACAAAAGGTTGTCAAATACGATACATTCTTCTCACAGGAACGCAAACGCTCAAGTAAGCCAGAAGCGTTTGCCAGATAAAGCAAACGCCGCAAACCCGCGAAACACAATCAATTCTAGGAAAAAGCCGGGGTAGGTGCATCAACTCCGATGCCATCCCTCACGACACTTTCGGCATGACTAACATGACGCATCCCCGTCGGTAACGGTTTAATACCATGAGAGACTTGATTTGTCCACCACAACGGCTCAGTATACACCGCCTCGAAACCCGTCGCACCGAGCCAAGCATCGACGCTGTGGCGGGCATAATCTTTGATATAAGGTTCTTCAAAAATCTCAGTTAGCCAATCGGTGTGACGTAGGGCTTCTTGACTGCCATCAAAAATCATCACCTGGCCGTTACCTTTGAGCAAGCGAAACCCTTCTTGTAGAATTGCTTGGGCGATCGCGGGTGGCGTTTCGTGAAATAATAACGAAGCCGTCACCACATCAAAGGATTCTGAAGGGAGATTCGTGGCTTCTGCGAGACCGTGTAACCACTGAATTTCCAATCCGGCTTGTTTAGCTTTATACTCCGCCATCACCAGCATATAAGGCGATAAATCCAAGCCAATTACTTCAGCAAAAGGAAAGGTTTGCTTGAGTAATAAAGTGGTCGATCCGGTTCCGCAACCTAAGTCTAAAATACGGCGAGGTTGTCCTTTAATAGTTTTAATGGCATCTTCTCGCAACCAAGTTTCATTGGGGGGTAAAACATATTGTGTAATCGGATCGTAAGTTACCGCCGCCCCCGGATTGAGATAGCCGTTTTCGATGCCGTGGAAGTTCTGAGATTGATAATAATCGGGATAAGTCACATTGGGATTGCGGAGGCGATCGCCCTCGGTTTCCCAATCAATGCTTTGGGATAAACGCTTGATTTCTTCGCGATCGATTAATATATTCGCGACTGGTTCGAGAAACTGCTTCCATAAGGTATCTTGGCGTATAGTCATAAGGCTTTAAAATCTCTTGATTGCAACGATTTCCCAAATTGTAACAATCTATTAAGCCTGGGAATCGTGAGACAATGAATCGCGATCGCGTCCACAGATAGAAACAATCATGGTTGAATCAAAAATTGGCATTGCTATCGTCGGTACAGGCTTCGGCCAAAAAGTCCATATTCCCGGCTTCCAAGCCCATCACCGCACCGAAATTGTCACCGTCTACAACCCCGATCTCGAAAAAGCCAAGGCGATCGCGGCCCAGCATAACATTCCCCACGCCAGCAACAACCTAGACGCGATCGTCCAAATGCCCGAAGTCCACGGGGTCAGCATCTCCACACCGCCATTTCTGCACTACGACATGGCCAAAACCGTCCTCAACGCCAAAAAACACCTGTTGCTGGAAAAACCCATGACCCTCAACGCCACCGAAACCCAGGAACTTTACGACCTTGCCCTTCAAAATAACGCGATCGCCATCCCCGACTTTGAATTTCGCTTCGTCCCGGCTTGGCAGCGTTTCGCTGAATATCTGCAACAAGGCTTCGTCGGCCAAAAACGCCTGATCAAAATCGATTGGCTGGTGGTCAGTCGCGCCAACCCCGATCGCCCTTGGAATTGGTACGCTCAAAAAGACAAAGGCGGCGGTGCATTAGGGGCTGTGGCTTCTCACGCCTTCGACTACATTAACTGGCTGTTTGGGGACGTAAAACGCCTTTGTGGGTCTCTCAGTTGCGCCATTCCCGAACGTCCCGACCCCAACGAAAACGGCAAACTCAAGCCCGTAGACGCAGACGATACTTGCAATATTATGCTCGAACTCGCAGACGGTACGCCCTGCCAAATCTGCATTAGTTCCGTCACTTATCAAGGCCGCGGCCATTGGGTCGAAGTTTACGGCGATCGAGGTACATTAATCCTGGGTAGCGACAACCTCAAAGATTACGTCCACGGCTTCCGCTTATGGGCTGCTGCTGCGGGGGAAGACCTCCAAGAAGTCGAAATCCCCCAACGCCTCGCTTTCCCCAAAGTCTACCCCGACGGTCGCATCGCCCCTTTTATCCGCGTCGTGGATACTTGGGTCAACGCCATTGATGCAGGTCAGCAACCGATTCCTTCCCTCAAGGAAGGAGTTTACTCACAATTACTCATGGATTTAACCCATCAATCCCACGAATCCGGGGCTTGGGTCACCGTTAATTCGTGAGGTTTGTAGTCAGCCCTTCAGGGCTTATTTACCTCCGATTGAATTTGATATTACTGCAACTACAGTTAATCTTTTAAGACCTTTCATCACTTATGGCGATTAGCAAAAGTCACGCTTACTTTTCCCCAGAAGAATATTTAGAAATCGAGCGAATTAGTCCGATTAAACATGAATATTTCCAGGGTCAATTAATCGCCATGGCGGGAGGAAGTAAAGCCCACGTTATTATCGTAGGTAATCTCTCGGTATTATTAGTGAATCATCTTCGAGGGACGGGGTGTATTGGTTATGCAACTGATATGAAAGTGCGTTTACCTAGTCTCAATATTTTCTATTATCCCGATTTTGCCGTTACTTGCGACCCCAGAGATAGAGTATCGAATGAAGATTTTATTTTACATCCAAAATTGATTATTGAAGTCTTGTCTGACTCAACTGAAGCCTTCGATCGCGGCGATAAGTTTACAGATTATAAATCAATCACCGAACTCGAAGAATATGTTTTAATTCACCAAAATCACGTTTTAGTAGAGCGATTTCAACGCCAGTCAAGTAATCTTTGGATTCCTGAAGTTTATCAAGCTGGCGATACGGTTTGGTTAACCAGTATTGATTTTCGCTGTGCAATTGAATTTTTATATGAAAATATAGAGCAGCTTTCTTGATATCTTTTTCTCTTTCTGAGTCGAGCTATGATAAAAGGATTTATTGAGTGTTGGACAATTTTACACAATGGTTCGTATTGTGAAACGATTGTTAAGTTTATCGGGGAGCGATCGCGTCCTGCTTTTACAAACAACTCTATTACTTCTAGCCATCAAACTCGGACTCAAATTGACCACCGTTCAACAACTCCGCAGCCAACTCAACTATTGCACTCGCTGGAAATCTACCGTTTTTCGACCCGCTTCTCGCTTAATTTGGGCAGTTGAAGCCGTGACTCGCATTCTCCCAGGGGACACAAAATGCCTCGCCAGAGCCTTGGCCGCTCAAGCCTTACTCCTACGTCACAACTACCCCGCGAAGGTGTGTTTGGGGGTCGCAAAGGACGCTCTAGGCAATTTTGAAGCCCATGCTTGGGTGGAAAGCGAGGGGAAAGTCGCGATCGGTCAGTTACAGGATGGGGAACGGTTTAAGCCGTTGGTGGATTGGTAAACTTGGAATTGTTTTCAGCGTAAAATCAGCCATGAACTCCGAACCCTCTACCCCAACTGTTACAAATCCCGATGCGTTTTTGATTACTCGCGATCGCCTTTCTCTTGATACGGTATATCATCTCGCAGAAAGTCCGGCGAGTGGGGCGGTAGTGTTGATGAGTGGGACAGTGCGCGATCGCACCGATGGACGTTCGGTACAATTCCTCGATTACCAAGCATATCAGCCCATGGCGTTGCAAGTATTTGAACAAATTGCCTCTGATATTCGCAAGCAATGGCCGAGTTGTCAGCGCATCGTCATCCATCATCGCACCGGACGCTTGTATATTGGCGATATTAGCGTGTTAGTCGCCGTTAGCTGTCCCCATCGCGGTGATGCTTTTGCTGCCTGTCGCTACGCCATTGATACGCTCAAATACAACGTCCCCATCTGGAAGAAAGAGCATTGGACCGATCATTCCAGTCATTGGGTAACGGGAATGTAGTCATTGGTCATTTGTCATTTGTAACCAACAACAAACAACCAATAAACCTTCCCGTTATCGCGCTACATTACAATCGCGCCAAAGTCGCCTAAAACGCGAGCGTGATTGCGTAATAAACCGAGAAGATTTAAACGGTTTTCGCGCACTTTTTCATCTTCAGCCATCACCAAAACGCTGTCTTCTCCATCGAAGAAATTACTCACCGTCGGCGCAATTTTAGCGAGATTGTCTACTAACAATTGATAGTTGCGTTCGGCTTGGGCTGTTTTAGTGTCGGGAAGCAGTTGAATTAAAGCATCATAAAACTGCTGTTCGGAGGAGCTTTCAAAAAGTTCTGGATTAACCACTTCAGCGGGATCGAGTTCTCGAGTATCTAAGTCACCTTTCACCCCTAATCGAGCCGAACGATTAACGGTAGGATAGATAATATCTAGGGTTTTATTGGCGCGAATCGTTTGGAGGAATAAGGCGCGATCGCGCACATCCAATAAATCCTGTAAAGCCCGTTCTAAATATTCGGGATCCTCTTCTCCTAATACCGCATTGACCAAATCGTAATCAATGTTTAATTCTTCTTGTAATAGTGTTTGAATCCGTTGTAAAAAGAAGCTTTTTAACGTGAGGTAAGGAGATTCACAATTGTCGTGGTTGTCAGCAAAATCAGCAGAAAGTTGTTGCAGTAATGCGTCTAAATCAATTCCTAAATTCGCATTCCAAGTAATATTAATGACGGCATTTGCAGCCCGTCGCAATGCAAAAGGATCGGAGGAACCCGTGGGAATCATTCCCAAGCCAAAAATACTAACTAAGGTATCGAGACGATCCGCTAAACCCACCACTTGTCCCGCTAAAGTTTTGGGTAAAATATCATCGGCATTACGGGGTAAATAATGCTCAAAAATTGCTGTTGCTACGGTGGTAGATTCGCCACTAACTAAGGCATATTTTTGTCCCATAATACCTTGTAATTCTGGGAACTCATACACCATTTGCGAAACTAAATCGGCTTTACATAATAAGGCAGCGCGTTCGATTTCTTCGTAAGTGGCTGGAGATATTTCAAGTTGATCGCTAATTTCTTCTGCTACTTCAATAATGCGCTCGACTTTATCGTGCATTGTGCCTAAATCTTCTTGGAAGGTAACCGAATCTAGTTGCGGAATATAGGCTTCTAAAGGTTCGGAACAATCAGCATGATAGAAGAATTGGGCATCAGATAATCGCGCTCGAATCACTCGCTCATTTCCGGCAGCGATAATGTCAGATTTGCTCGGATCGCCGTTAGAAATGGTGATAAAATTCGGTAAAAGGTCGCTATCGGCAGCGCTGGTTTTCTTCACTGGAAAGTAGCGCTGATGGGTTACCATAACGGTAATAATGACTTCGGTGGGGAGTTCTAAAAAGTCTTCTTCAAATGACCCTACAACTGCTGTGGGGGATTCAACTAAGTTGGTCACTTCTGTTAGTAAATCCGGGCTAATTTCAGCCACGCCGTTGATTTTTTGAGCCGCTTCTTGAACTTGTGCTTCGATTTTTTGGCGACGCACCACCGGATCGACTTCAATAAACGCTTCGCGCAAGCACTTGACGTAATCTGCCGCTTGTGCTATGTGTACGGGGTCGGGATGTAAAACGCGATGACCTGCCGAGACGCGATCGCTCTGTATTTTCTCCTCTGCGTTGATTAACTCCACGGGTAACACCGCCTCATCGAGGAGGGCGACTAACCAGCGAATCGGACGGGGAAAGCGCAAATCGCCGTCACTCCAGCGCATAAAACGACGACCTTCTAGCCCCAAAATCCAATCGGGAACGAGATCGGCTAAGATAGCGTTAGCGGGTTGACCCTGTATTTTTTTGTTGACGAAGACAAACTCGCCTTTGTCCGTGGGACGTACTTCTAGGTCTTCTAAAGGGACATCCTGCTTGCGAGCGAAACCTTCGGCGGCTTTGGTGGGTTTGCCGTCTTTAAACGCCACTTGCGCGGGGGGGCCTTTAATTTCTTCGGTGCGATCGCCCTGACCTTCAGGAAGCCCTGTAATCAAGGCCGCAATGCGCCTGGGAGTGGCGTAAATCTCTACATTATCCGGCTTGAGAAACTGCTCGTTGAGGCTTTCTGGAATCCGTTTGCGCCATTGGGCGATCGCGCTGTCCACAAAATCCGCAGGGAGTTCTTCTGTACCAATTTCTAATAAAAAGTTCGCCATCTTTATAAATTCAGCAATCGACAGTCCAGTTAAAACAGTGTATCGCGATTGGTTATTTGTGGTTAGTTATTGGCGATTTGTTCAAAAAGTATCGAAATGACCTTTTTCAATTGCTTTTGTTATTCTTTCTCAAAATTGCGCCACCACTGCCAATTCGGACGAGATTACGTCTCTTCATTGACAGCATCCTCACCCACTTGATCGAGGACTTGTTCCCAACAATCCCACACCGCAAGATGGTCATTTTCGGGGGTTTCTGGCTCAACGGGATAAAAATACCCGAGTAATTCGCCGTTATGCTCTACAGCCAAGGCTTCTTGTCCGACAGCGAGTAATTGCTCTTTTAATTCCCTCAATTCAATAGTTTTCATGGATGATATGCGGGCTTCCAACTTGCAACGCTGCAAGATAGCGTTAACTTCTCTAGGATATCGGCAAACTGGTAAATTGAACCCTGACTTTAGCCAGATTTTTGCAGTGGGGAAGCCCAAGGGCGATCGCGTTTTCGATCTTAAATAACTACTGTAAAAGGGTTGCTAATTCGTTGGTTGATGTCCCCAAAATTCGCGCCAACATCCCAATTTCATTATTACTAAAACCGTCGCGGACTTCCATTAATTCTTGATAGGTTTTTCCTAAAATTCTCGACAGCACTTTAAGCTGGTCGTCACTGATATCTTTACCTCGATAAATATCTCGTAATTCTTGAGGAGAAAGGCGATAAGAATTGCAGAAGAAAACAAACTCGCGATCGCTCACTCCTAATTCTCGTTGGCGGTCGCGCAACAAAAACGCGATCGCTCGCGTCCCATGTTCCGGGCGTTTCGACTGTTCGAGATATCGTTGCATCAGTTTATTGACGCGATCGGGATTGCTCCCCATACGTTTCAATAAATCTAAACAGGCTAACTGCAACGCCTTAGTTAATACTTCATTATCTTCGCGCAGTTGTTCGGTTTCGTTGAGGGTTTCAACGATTCTCGATGCAAATTCTGGCGTACAATACCCGACATCTAAATCATCATAGGTGATAGCGATATAGCTGCGATCGGGATTAAACTCTAAGCGTAGCGACTGATTGTTTTGAGCCATTAATCTTAAAAACGTAGCAGGACACCACGGAACAGCTTTGGATTTATTATGGGCAAAATCGCCCCGCTTGTCCAGTTTATCAAACCTGCTTTGTCATTCGTCCTTTGTCATTCGTCCTTTGTCACTCGTCTTTTGTCATTCGTCTTTTGTCAGGGGATTGCAAGTCAATCTTGGTAGCTTTTCGACGTTAGAAAAGCTAAAACTAAGTCATTACCCATCTAATCATCTTTTTCGTCTTTTTCTTCCAAATAGCGCTCAATATCAGCTAAAGCGTCTTCCCATAACGGATCGTCAGCATTCACAGGGCGATCGCGAGTAGGGGTTTCAGGTGTCTCTGGGTCAGAAGATTCAGACAAAGACTTTAGATGTTCTAATGCTTCTCGAAACTCCCGATTGGCAAAATCGCGGTTTTTCTCTCGATCTTCATTCATAACGGGTTTTCTGGGTGACTGTTCTCATCCCTGACTTCAAAATCAAATCCTCAAGGCTTTCTAGGGGATGAAAAAATACTGAATTCGATATTTCAAGTTTCTTAGGCTTTAGGCAGAGGGACTCTCCAGAAACTTAAATCCACTTTTTGACGCTGAAAGTCTCTCAAGACAAAGCTTTGAGCCATTTTGACAGACCATCCTAAGAGCCAAAGTTTCTGACATCTTTTTGGGGAACAACACCTCCCGCAATACAGGAAAAACAAACAACAAACAACCAACAACAAACAACCAGTAAATTATCGGAAAAACGTTCCACTTAGGTGCTGATAACTGAATAACTGATGACTGAAATGACACACCCTATCTCCACGCTAATGCGTAATGTGTTTAAATCAAAAACTGGTGACGATATAAAAGTTCATTTTGTGGCTTCATGCTGACAATAATCTAATGGGGAAACTCCCCCCTCAGCGTCACCGCAATGGCATACTACGGCTAGTAGACGGACAACAATATTAGTAACAACAAAGATGAGTTTTGATTACGATTTAGTTATTATCGGTGCCGGTGTCGGCGGTCACGGAGCCGCGCTACACGCGGTAAAATGCGGCTTACGGACAGCCATCATCGAAGCTGGAGACATGGGAGGCACTTGTGTAAATCGCGGTTGTATTCCTTCTAAGGCCTTGCTGGCTGCATCAGGACGAGTGCGAGAATTGCAAAACCACCATCATTTAGCAGCAATGGGGATACAAGTCGGTCAAATTGGCGTAGATGCGGGGGCGATCGCCTCCCATGCGAGTAATTTGGTTGATAAAATCAGAGGCGACCTCACCAACAGCCTCAAACGCTTAGGAGTTGATACCATTCGCGGTTGGGGAAAAGTGGCCGGGCCGCAAAAAGTGAGTGTCAAAACCGACGAGGGCGATCGCACCCTGTCGGCCGAGAATATCATTATATCCACCGGATCGATTCCCTTCGTCCCCCC
Organism: Spirulinaceae cyanobacterium; assembly: GCA_046541115.1. Classification (GTDB taxonomy): domain Bacteria; phylum Cyanobacteriota; class Cyanobacteriia; order Cyanobacteriales; family Spirulinaceae; genus Jaaginema. Next base: position 22,503 of record JBKHDX010000034.1, read on the forward strand.
TGGCATTGAAATAGACGGCAAAACCGTTTACACCAGCGACGACGCAATCAAACTCAATTCTGTCCCCGATTGGGTCGCAATTGTCGGCAGCGGTTATATTGGCTTAGAGTTTTCCGATATTTACTCAGCCCTAGGCTCAGAAATTACCATGATCGAAGCCCTCGATAACCTCATGCCTGGCTTTGACCCGGAAATTGCTAAAATTGCCGAACGAGTTTTAATTAAACCCCGCGACATCGAAACCTATAGCGGTACTCTGGCTAAAAAAGTTACCCCTGGCTATCCCGTTAAAATCGAACTGGCCGACGCAAAAACCAAAGAAACCATCGATATTTTAGAAGTAGACGCTTGTTTAATCGCCACAGGTCGCATTCCCTACACCAAAGACATCGGTTTAGAAAATGTGGGCCTCCAAACAGACCGTCGCGGCTTTATTGCAGTGAACGACAAAATGCAAGTATTGTTAGATACTGAACCCGTCCCGAATCTTTGGGCCATTGGGGATGCCACGGGCAGAATGATGTTAGCTCATGCCGCTTCAGCCCAAGGAATCGTCGCTGTCGAAAATATTTGCGATCGCGAAAAAGTTATCGACTACAACAGCATCCCCGCCGCCGCCTTCACCCACCCAGAGATTAGCTATGTGGGGCTTACCGAGCCTTCAGCGCAAGAGTTGGGTAAAAATGGAGGATTTGAGGTGGCCTCGGTCAAAACCTACTTCAAGGGCAATTCTAAGGCGTTAGCTGAAGGGGAAACCGACGGCATGGCTAAAGTGATTTATCGCCAAGATACCGGAGAATTACTCGGCGTGCATATTATCGGCATTCACGCTTCTGACTTGATTCAAGAAGCCGCCAACGCGATCGCAGAGCGCAAACCCGTCCAAGAATTAGCCTTCAACGTCCACACCCACCCCACCCTCTCTGAAGTCCTCGATGAGGCTTATAAGCGGGCAAAAGTGGCGGTTTAGGTCAGTTATCAGTCATCAGTTATCAGTCATCAGTTTTTTGGGCAGTAGGCAGCTTTTTCAGTTATCAGTAGTAGGTTGGGTTGAGGTAACGAAACCCAACAACCAATAACCAACAACCAACAACCAACAACCAACAACCAACAACCAATAACCAACAACAAAAATGCAAATACGCAGAAAACCACCCACGCGGAATGTAAACGTAGACATTTTGCAGTACCAAGTCAAAGTACCCGATGCCGAGCCGCGTAATATTCTAGAGAAAATTGTGTGGCATAAAGAGGTAGAGGTCGAACAAATGCGCGATCGCTTGCCCTTATTAGAATTACGCAAGCAAATCGTCAATCTTGCACCACCGCGAGACTTTATCGGGGCGCTCAAAGCCGGGAAAACCAATCCTGCTCTCATTGCGGAAGTCAAAAAAGCTTCACCGAGTAAAGGGGTGATTCGAGAAGACTTCGATCCGGTTGCGATCGCCCAAGCTTATGAAAAAGGAGGAGCAAGTTGTCTTTCTGTTTTAACCGATCGCGAGTTTTTCCAAGGTAGCTTTGAATATTTAGCCCAAGTGCGTCAAGCCGTAGACTTGCCCTTGTTGTGCAAAGAATTTATGATTTACCCCTATCAAATCTTCAAAGCCCGATTAGCTGGAGCCGATGCCGTGCTATTGATTGCGGCGATCCTCAGCGACCAAGATTTACGCTATTTTCTCAAAATTTTGCAAGGCTTGGGGATGGCGGCTTTAATTGAAGTTCACAGTTTAGCCGAATTAGATCGCGTCTTAGCAATCGAAGGCGTTAATCTAGTAGGTATAAATAACCGCAATTTGGAAAACTTCTCGGTGGATTTAGCCACAACAGGCAATTTGCTCGCGGCTCGGCAATCTCAAATACAAGAAAAAGATATTTTGATTGTAAGTGAGTCAGGATTACACACCGCCGACGATCTCAAGCAAGTCCAAGCAGTAGGAGCTAAAGCTGTCTTAATGGGTGAATCTTTGGTTAAACAAGACGATCCAGCCAGCGCGATCGCGAATTTATTTGCAGCGTGAAGGGTTCCAAATTTTACGGGAGTTTCCCCATTCTTTCGCCGATAAAATCGCTTTATGGAGCAAATTCCTTTACCATCTCATATTCACTATGAACTGCTACTACAACTATTAGAGCGTCAAACCGCCTTTGTTGCTGGTCAAAACCCCGCCACTCGCGCTCAAGTACAACAGTTAATTGCAACCTTGCGAAAAGCCCTCGCGCAACAAAAACAACTCGAAGCTGAGTGCGATCGCCTCGAAATTCCCTATGAATATCGCTGGGCCCTCAATCAAGTCACTCAAAAAGTTAACTCAGTTTTACCCCCTCCGAGTTAGGTCAGTTATCAGTTAACAGTCAACAGTCATCAGTCATCAGTTTTTTGGGCAATTACCAATTACCAATTAAGGGATTTGGGGAATAACCAACAACCAATAACCAACAACCAATACGCTCTTGATGAGCGATCGCGCATTGGTATAGGATTGAACGTGCTTTGATTAAATTTTTATGACGGTAAATTTTATCGGGAGCAAATTCTTATGGAAGGCAAGCAGCAGTTAATGATTCCGGGGCCGACTCCGGTACCCGAAAAGGTATTATTGGCCATGGCACAACACCCCATCGGTCACCGCAGTAAGCCCTACAGCAAGCTACAAGCGGAAGTCACGGCGGATTTGAACTGGTTGCACCAAACCCAACATAACGTGCAGATGTTGACCGTGAGTGGGACGGGTGCGATGGAAGCGGGGATGGTCAACTTTTTGAAAAAGGGCGATCGCGTTTTGGCCGGTTGTAATGGTAAATTTGGCGATCGCTGGGCTGAAGTGGGCGAAGCTTATGGCTTACAAGTCGAGCGCGTTACCGCCGAATGGGGCAAACCCCTCGACCCCGAACAATTCCGCGAGAAACTCGAAGCCGACACCGAAAAGCAAATCAAAGCGGTGATTCTCACCCACTCGGAAACCTCTACCGGGGTACTCAATGACTTGGAAACCATCAACAAGCACGTTAAAGCCCACGGTGAGGCTTTAATTATCGTCGATGCGGTTACCAGTTTGGGCGCTTATCCCATTCCCATTGATGAGTGGGGTTTGGATGTGGTCGCATCCGGTTCCCAAAAAGGTTACATGATTCCCCCTGGTTTGGGTTTTGTGGCTGTTGGCCCCCGCGCTTGGGAAGCTTATAAAACCGCCGATTTACCCCGATATTACCTGGATTTGGGCAAATATCGCAAAGCCACAGAGAAAGATAGCAGTCCTTTCACCCCTCCGGTTAACTTGGTGTTTGGCTTACACGCCGCTTTGGGGATGATGAAGGCAGAAGGTTTAGAGAGTATTTTCGCTCGTCATGCACGTTTGCGGGATGCCACTCGCGCCGGGATGAAGGCGTTAAACTTACCGTTACTGTCCCCGGATAGTCACGGGAGTACCGCCGTTACCGCCGTTTCCCCCCTCAATGTGGAAGCCGAGGCCATTCGCTCTACCATGCGGCAGAAGTTTGATATTGCCCTCGCTGGCGGTCAAGACCATCTCAAAGGTAAAATCTTCCGAGTGGGTCATTTGGGTTTTGTGAGCGATCGCGATGTCTTAACCGCCCTTGGTGCGCTAGAAGCTACCCTGATCGAATTGGGCTATGAAGGGGCAACATCGGGTGCAGGAGTCGCTGCGGCATCGAAGGTGTTGGCTCAAGCTTAGATTTTCTGCCAATTTATAGAACCCCGGTTTTTCCAAAAAACCGGGGTTTTTGTATTCAGCCCCTCTTTGGAGTGGGAGAGGGGTTTGGGGTGAGGGCGACTCAAACCCAGGCAGAGCCTTGTTTTTTAGTCTTTAAAAACTGGCTTTTTCATTTCCTATTGACATAAAATAACCTGAATTCGGGATAAGATGATTTTTGAATCTTTTTGACGAGAGAATCAGGGTTTCAGCAAACGAGACAATAGGGCTTTCAGCTTATGCTGAATTGACGTTAAAATATATATCCAACCCTCTAAAACTCTATAGGACTTACGCACTGTACAAATTGACTTTGGTGTGTATTGACGGAATTGCGTTCTTTCTCACCTTTTTGATGAGAACGATTTAGGGGTACGATCGCGTCCCTATATGGAAAAAATTCCCTCAAAATAGACTAAAAAAAGGCGATTGCATATTTTGTCTTTTCTGTCAATGCGTAAATCCTACTCTATTAAAATGAATGAAATACGTTTTCCCTACAGGCCCAAAATGGGGCTTCTCACCTTTGCTGCCATCTTTTTCGGAATTTGTGGAGCAGTGCTTATGCAAAAAGCAATGAGCAACGACAGAGAGCTCATTCTCAATGGTGTGATCGAATTTTCGACAGGTAGTGCCACTATTTTCTATTGGGTATTGTCACTGATTTCGTTTGCTTTTGTAGTTATTGCCGTCCTAACTATGTACAAAGGCTTAACTACAAACAGGGAAATTGTGCTAGGTGAGTACAGTTTTACCTGTCCTAAAAATGCGCTAACAAGCAATATATTGAATATCAATTATCACGAAATTACAGATATCAAAATTCAGACAATCAACAGTAATAAATTTTTGGTAGTGTATTTTCGTGGTGGTTCAGTAACCATACCCAGAAACATGTTGCCCAACAAAAAGGCATTTGAGGATCTTACCCAATTATTGGTTGCCAGAATCCAGACTAAGTCTGCAGGGTATTAACAGTACCTTTGAAATTGTGAGTAAATCTCATGTCAATTATGAATCTATAAAATTAGATAGCGTCCCTTAATCGGATAAAAACTGGTATCAACTTATACACAATCCATTGACAATCAACTGTTTTATTTGATTGCTAATATTTTTGAAATGTGAGTTCCGCACTACCTTTACCCCGCAAGGGGACGGAAACAGTTGAATCGGGCAGCACAGAACTTACGGGAAACATTGCAACAAGCCCGTGACGGGGTGAAGGGCGATCGCGATATCATCGACCTCAGAGACACGACCGAAGAAATCGAACGCACCCTCGAACTTCTGCAAATCGACGCACAACACGCCCTCGACTGCAAAATCGCCAAACAAGCTGAAGCCCAAGCCCAACTCAGTCTACAATCCCTCAAAACTGCCCATCGTCTCAATATTTTGGCGGCGATCTTTTTCCCCCTCACCGCAATTTCCTGCGTATTTGGCATGAATTTACCCAATGGACTTGAATCTGGTTCGGTTTGGCTGTTTTGGTTGGTATTTCTGGGCGGTATTAGTTTGGGTTTTGTGGTGCGTCGTTGGGCAGTAGATGGCAAGTTATTCTAGCTTAAGAGTTATTTAATTGACTACTTAACTATTTAGTGATATATTGATTTAACAAGACCAAGTATTTTTTAAGCGGCTTGGCCTGATACCAAATCCGATTACCAAACCCCATTTACCCATTTAGTCCTCGAAGACGGACTTTGCTGCGTTAGCCCCGGATTTCAATCCGTGGGCGGGTTAACGGGATAGACGGTATATATTAAACCGGATTTAGTATGACAGGGGATTAACAGCCCGACCTAGGATTAACGATTGACGCTGTATCCCGATTTTTTACGCTTCACCCCAGGAAAATCATGAAAATTGCCATTGCTAGTCAAAATCAAACCAGTATTACCGGACATCTCGGTAAATGTCGTCGGTTTTGGATTTACGAAATTGAGGACAAAACCGTTCAAAACAAAACCTTTCTCGAATTGACCGCCGACCAAACCTTTCACAACAGTCCCCCGGATGCTTCTCATCCCCTCGATGATGTTGCGGTAGTCATTGGGGGCAGCATGGGTAATAACTTAGCCCGTCGTCTGGAAAATAAAGGCATTGAGGCGATCGCGACTTCCGAAACCGATATCGATAAAGCCGTGGGGGCTTATCTCGACGGGACGTTGATTCGCGAAGCCGCCGAATGTCACGAAGACGACCATCATCACGGCGATCGCGGTCATCGCCATCGCCATCGTCACGGCCGCGGTCATCAACACGCTACCACATCTTAAAGTTCGGTAGGGTGCGTTATTAACGCACCTTACTACTGTGACACACTTTAAATGGTGGGTTAGTAGGTTGGGTTGAGGTTACGAAACCCAACAA
>JBKHDX010000035.1:0-28315 GCA_046541115.1 Spirulinaceae cyanobacterium
TAAAAAGCGATCGCATAATAATCGTCCAATCATTATCGCGCACTTTTAGAACCAGATTTCCCGGTGCGACATACTCATATTTTTCTTTTTGACTTGGACGAGAGCGTAAATTTTGATATCGCTCAACTTTAACATCAAGAACTTGATAAGAAATTTCTGGTTTGAACTGAATTTCAGATAAATTGGGATTTAATTTTTGCTTAGTTTCCCGTTGCTGACAAAACTCAATCCAAGTTTTAATAGTAGCTTCAAAAGGAGCGCGAACAGCGATTAAAGAAAATTCAGGATGACCGTGGTAAATAAATTCTAAAAAATCCAAACATCCCAGGGGTTTATGATGACTCATCGTAAAACGAACGTGACAAACTGCGATCGCCCATAAAAAGAACGACTCATTCTTTCCCCTTCCCTTCGGAAATCCCTTGGGACTAGACTGCTCAACTCCAGCGGAAGTGGCCCCCTATGGACGTTTATGTCAAAGACAAAAATTCGAGACTCCATAGGGGGCCACTTCCGTACCATCAAGAGCAGGCTAGTGATGCGTGGTTAAGCTATACACTCAGATGACGATCCATCATCCAAATTGCAAGGTTTCGGGGGGCGAATGAGTCGCTATGATGTTTTAAAAGGTTCTTCCATTTATCTTAGCATGGCTTGATTAAAAAATCAAGAAACGCGATCGCATTTTTGTCCAAACCGCGATTTCCGCAAAACTTGATGATACACTTTGTCAAAATCCCACGAAGTTGACTTACTGCCACCCCCCATGAACTACGATGAATTTATGGCGGCCGCGATCGCCGAAGCCCAACAAGGCTTACAAGAGGGAGGAATTCCCATTGGTTCGGTATTAGTGAAAAATAACGAAATCTGCGGTCGCGGCCACAACAAACGCGTTCAAAACAGCGACCCCGTGACCCACGCCGAAATTGATTGTTTGCGGAATGCAGGTCGCATGGGCAGTTACGCTGAAACCACCTTATATTCGACTCTGATGCCCTGTTATCTCTGCGCGGGGGCCGTGGTTCAATTTGGCATTAAAACCGTTGTTGTGGGCGAATCTCAGACCTTTGCCGGGGCTAAAGCGTTTATGGAGTCCCACGGCGTTAAGGTCATCGATTTAGATTTGGCTGAATGCAAGCAACTGATGAGGGACTTTATTCAGCAAAATCCTCGGTTGTGGAATGAAGATATTGGGAATTAGTCCTTAGCCTCTAAGGGGCAGTAGGCAGTCGGCAATCGGGGGGGGAGTGGGGATGCAAGCCCTAGAAAGTGAGTCGGAAACTTCTTGCTATAAGGTAGACTCTAGAAAAGGCTAAAAGCCATACTATATCTAGGTTTTAGCCTCAAAAAGCGAATTTAACCTTTCAAAGAGAGTCATTAGTCCTTCGTCATTGGTTATTCATTGCCATCCAATGCTTCCCTCTTTTCCCACTCTTCCCCGTCTATGACCGGTTTGGTTTAAAGTTCGACATCGGGGGGTAAAAGAACTTCATCAATGGCGTGAATGACCCCATTGCTGGCGGAGATGTCGGTTTGTACCACATTCGCACCATTAACCATCACATTCCCGGTTGCATCATCAACCATAATCTCCAGGGGAGTCCCGGCTACTGTATCTACTGCACCCGCCGTTACATCAGCGGCCATTACTTCGGCGGGAATGACATGATATGTCAAGATTTGGGTGAGGGTTTCTTGGTTTTCTGGCAGTAAGAGACTGTCTAACGTGCCTTCGGGTAAGGCAGCGAAAGCTTCATCGGTGGGGGCAAAAACGGTAAACGGCCCGTCTGCGGCTAAAGTATCAGCTAATCCTGCGGCTTCAATAGCTTGGGCTAAGGTGCTGAAGGATTCGCTTTCGGTGGCTACAGCAACGATGGTTTCTTCGTCCATCATGGCTGTTTCATCCATCGGGGTGTCTTCCTCCATTTCGGCGGGTTCGACGGTGGTATCGGGTTCGGTGGTTTCTGCCGTATCCGTTGTATTGCAAGCTCCCAGAAACGCGATCGCGCTCAAGCCGACAATACCTATTTTGAGCCATTGGGGAACAAATTTACTCATCATAAAAATACCTCTTCGATTGTATTAGATTAGACGGGCTTTACAAAAGTTAACGTTAACTTTTGATTAAGACCGACAACCTCCGTCTCTCGATAGATATTGTTTAGTCAAACCAATTTCCCACCCCGGTTTCCCCTTGAATCAGTTGTTTTGCACCTTCGAGTAAATGTTCTTCGACATAAGGCTTGACAAAATAGCCTTTTGCCCCAATATCGGCCGCTCGTTTTTTCATCCGTTCTGCACCGCGAGAGGTGAGCATTGCCACCGGCAAATTTTTAAATTTTTCATCTTCTTGTAACTTCGCCAGCAAGGTCAAACCGTCCATTTTCGGCATTTCGATGTCGAGGAAAGCTACATCCACCTCTAAGCCCTCTTGCAGTTGCGTGAGTGCGTGTTTGCCATCGCGAGCTTGTTCGACTTGATACCCCGCATTTTCAAAGGTCATGGACAACAGCGATCGCACCGTGACCGAATCATCCACAATCAACACTTTGGGGTTGGGGGGAAAATCTTGGGGCGATGCTGCGGGCGGTTCGGGTTCCGGTTCGGGGGGCGGTGGCGCAGAAGCTTGACGGGTGCTGTTTTTAAGCAATACTTGACCCGATCGCAAAGCTTGGGCGGCATCGAGTAATTCTTGTTCGACATAAGGCTTGGTAAAGTACGCACTCGCCCCTCGTTCGGCGGCTCGTTGCTGCATTTTCTGAGCGCCGCGAGACGTTAACATCGCCACGGGAATCTGTTTGAGATTCTCGTCGTTTTGAATGCGATCTAACAACTCCAAACCATCCATTTTCGGCATCTCAATATCGAGAAACGCCAAATCGCAGGTGATACCATTTTGCAGTTGTTCCCAAGCATCTTGACCGTCCCGGGCTTGTTCGACTTCGTAGCCCGCTTTTTCAAAGGTTATGGACAACAGCGATCGCACCGTTACCGAGTCGTCTACAATCATCACCTTCGGCGGCGTTTGCTGTACCGTCATCGGAGAAACCATGGGCGGCGTACCGCTTTGGAAATCGCTTTTCCCTGCCGAACGGGGAGTCGGAACCCGGGTACTGCCTTCGAGCAGCACTTCGCCGTTCATCATGTTGCGAGCCGCTTCGAGCAAGTCTTGTTCGACATAAGGCTTGGTAAAGTACGCACAAGCCCCGGACTCGGCAGCAACGCGACGATGGCGTTCGGCTCCCCGGGAAGTCAACATGGCCACGGGAATCTGTTTGAGATTCTCTTCTTTTTGCAAGCGCTCTAACAACTCCAAGCCGTCCATTTTCGGCATTTCGATGTCGCAGAATACCAAATCGCAGGGTAAACCCCCGGTGAGTTTATCCCAAGCATCCTGACCGTCGCGGGCTTGTTCGACTTGGTAACCCGCTTTTTCAAAGGTCATGGACAACAGCGATCGCACCGTTACCGAGTCATCCACAATCAACACCGTTGGTTCTGTGCTTTCGGTATTCGTGTCTTGTGCGATCTCCAGGTCATTTTCTCGCCACAACGAAGCCGTATCCTTGCGTAAGCGGCCTTCGGCGATTTGGATCAACTCCATCACATCCGCGATCGCCATAATGCGACCATCCCCTTGTACCGTCGCGCCAGCGATCCCGGCGGATTTTGGCACCGGGCCGTTAATTTGTTTGATCACAATTTCTTGCTCCCCAATGACGCGATCGACCCCAATGGCCAAGAAACTGGTGGCTGAGCGCAAAATCACCACCGACACGGCGTTATCTTCGCGATTTCCCGCATAAATATTGCCGCGGCCGAGTTTGCGATTATAAGTCAATAAATCCGACAATGGGCAATAATGCAGTCGAGCATCCCGCCACTGAACATAGCGATGGCCTTCTTTATCCGTTTGAATGCGCTCTAGGGGGATATCCACCATATCTTCCACCCCGTCCATCGGAAAGGCCATGGGCGCATTTTCGCTAATACAGCATAACGCCTTACAAATACTCAAGGTTAACGGTAAGCGAATCGTAAAAGTTGTTCCCTTACCCAGCTTCGAGTCGATGCTGACACTACCGCGAATTTCGGTGATGTCATTCCGCACCACATCCAAGCCCACACCCCGGCCAGAGAAATCGTCGGCTTGGTCTTTGGTACTAAAGCCCGCCTTAAACAATAAATCGTAAGTTTCTAACTCTGACAGTTTGCTGGCTTCGCTGGGGGTAATTACCCCTTTTTCGATGGCTTTTTGCTTGATGCGTCGCGGATCGATCCCTGCCCCATCATCGGAAACCACGATCGCGGTTTGATTCCCTTGTTGTAGGGCGCGGACGGTAATTTGCCCGGCGGTGGGTTTGCCTTTGGCCCGTCGTTCGTCGGGGGTTTCAATGCCATGAGTCAGGGCATTATTCACCAAGTGGGTGAGGGGGTCGGATAAATGCTCCAAGATCATCTTGTCGATCAAGGTTTCTCGCCCTTCCACGTGCAGTTGAGCTTCTTTCCCTAAGCGCGGGCAAATCTTCCGCACCGCTAAGGGTAAGCGGTCGGCAGTGCGAGCAAAAGGTACCATGCGGGCTTTGGTTAAGCCTTCTTGGAGTTGCGAGGTCACTTGCCGTAAGGTGCGGGCTACCAAGTCAATGTCATCCACCCACAGGGCAATATCAGAAGCCGATTCTCGCACCCGCACGATCATTTCAATCACTTCTTGGGCGAGTTCGTGGAACTTGGTAAAACTGTCCATTTCCAAGACATCCAAGCCCCCTTCTTCCTCTTCGGTGACTGGGTTTGTGTTGCCATATTTCGAGCGATATTCTTGACGACTTTTGAGCAGGGCATCTTCGAGGAGCGATCGCTCGTACAAATCCTGCATCCGTCCCCCCACATCACTCAAGTTTTGGACTTGGTGCATCAAGGTGTCGAGACTTTGACGCAGTTTGTCTTCGTCTCCTTCTAAGCTATTGCGATTGACCACCAATTCCCCCACCAAGTTGCTGAGGTTGTCCATCTGCTTGACAGGGACTTTTAGGGTTTGCTCGACTTTGGTTTTATTAAAGCCGCCCCGATTGGTACGCGGACTGCGGGATGTTCGCACTCCGGTGGTAGGCACCTTAGATTCAATGTCGTGGATGAGTTCTTCTAAATCGCCAAATTCATCGTCTGAACCGGAAAGCCGGGCTGTTTGGGGGGTTAAATCGACGTTGAGGGCGGTTTCGAGGTGGGGGTCGGGGTTGAGGAGATGTTCGAGGTCAGTAAAAACGTTGTTGCCGTTGGCATTGATGGCAGGTGAGAGCGCCAATAACTGTTCGAGTTCCTCAATGCGATCGTAATAGTGAGGGCTTTCGGCTCCAGAGGCGTTTGGGGGTACGGGATGCTTTGCCACTGGCGCGACTTCGGGGGGAGAAACTGCCGGGGTTACTTCCTTGAATAAGTCATCTAACTCGGTGGAATGGGCTTCGCGATCGCCTTTTTGAGCCGCTGTTTCGACTTCTTCTGTTGCCGTCGCACTACTCATGGCGAGCAAGTCGTCGAGACTCTCTGAGACAGGGGGTTCGGCGGTTTCAGAACGACTCATTTCGAGTAAATCGTCTAAACTGCTGTCGTCGAGACTCTCTGAGACAGGGGTTTCGGCGGCATTACCAATTGTTAGCAAGTCGTCTAAACCGCTATCAATCGCAGCCGGCGCTGTTGCCGCAACTTCGTTTTGGTTTTCGCTAAAGATATCTGCTAAATCTTCTTCTGCGGTTGACTCCGAGGCAGAAGTCGCCAATAAATCCTCAAACAAAGCCGCAGAATCCTCCTCGGATTCGAGGCTATCTCCCCCAAAATCCCCTAAACCCAAATCAAAATCGGCGGTGAGGTTATCCTCCTCTGCTGTAATTCCCATATCCGGGGTTTGACTGTCCAATAAATCCGGATTGCTTTGGCCAAAATCGCCAAATAAACTATCTAAATCGTGGTTTGTTTCCTTGCCGATACCCTGAACTTCTTCGGGATGCGCTTTTTTCGGTGGCGTTGCTGACCTGAAATTCTGACCGTTGCTGGTGGGGGGCGGTTTTACCTCGGCATCTTCGCTAAACAAGGCTTCTAAAGAATCCAGAGAACTTGAAAGTTCTGTGGGGGCGTTTGTTGAAGTTGTTTCTTCACTATCTAGGTCAAAGCCATCGAGAAAAGACAGGTCTTCGTTGCTGTCGCCGTTGCTTTGAGCGGGTTCAAATTCACCACTATCCATGAGTTGATCGAGAAAATCGTCTACTTCTTCTCGATCTGACGTGATGTCCTCATTGCCAAAGTCGCCCCCGGTGAGTTCCGATAACAGTTTTAAGTCACTATCAGTATCCGCGAGGGTTTGATCCATATCCGCCCCGTCGGATTCAAATAAATTCGCTAAGGTGCTGAGTTCGTCAACGCCTAAATCAGGAGATTTCGAGTCTTCGTGGGATTCAACTTTGTTGTAGCGATCGCTTTGATAATTTGACTCTAAAGTAAAGTCGCTGGTAATTAAGTTATCTAAGAATTCTCCTGAATCCGGTAAATCTTGGGGGTCTTCGTTTGGGGGCGCTTCTTTGACGGTTTGAGCTTTTGAAGCGGGGGTGAGTAAACTATTGAGATATTTTTCGGTTTGCTCAAACAACGGATCGAGGGTGGTCATCACCTGCTTTTCGATGTCTGGAGAAACCTTATAATTTTTTTCTAAGTCAGCGATTAAGGTTTGCAAACCACGATAAATTGGATTGAGAAATCCCCCCAAGGTCGAATCCACGGTCACGGAATGCTCTTTGAGGATTTTAAAGTAATCTTCGAGACGATGGGCAGTTTTGCGGATACTTTCTAACTCCAGCATCGCGGCCCCCCCTTTAATCGAGTGGGCCCCTCGATAGACTTCCGTCACTTGTTCGGGGTCATCAATGGTGGCTTGGAGATGGGTGACTCCTTGTTCGATGGTTTCGAGGTGTTCTTTGGCTTCTTCGATGAAAAACCCGGTAATTTTTTTTAATTGTTCGGCTTCCATGACCCCTTTTCTCCCTTTCTCCCTAGTCGCTGGCATGGCATCAGAATTGTGGCTGGGTTTGAGGCTGCGATCGCGTTTAATCCCAGCCAATGCGGTTCCCATTTTTATGATTGAGTCGCTACAACTTTAACGAAAATTGAGCGCTTGTGTTGCTCTTGATTAACACTGAGGGTTAAGGGGGAAAGCTCAATTTCTCTGGCCTTCCTCAACCCGGCAATGTTGGTGTGGATGACAACCAGACCTTCGTTTTTAATTGTAGCTGACGGCGATCGCGTCTGTTGTCTGGGTTTAACTGACGTTATAACGTCAGTTGGGTGACGGCAATCCGCCCGCTAAAACAAATATCGACATCGGTTCCGGGGGTGCGATCGCGATCGGCATATCGCCCTTCGTAGTGATAAGTATCCCCCTCAATCCGATACTTAACGGGTAACGGGTCGATACTCGGTTCGCAAAACACGATTTCCGGGGTCGGGCTGTCGGGTTCGAGGTGGGGTAAGTTCACGTTCCAAAAATGACCGGGGGGTAAATCTCGCTGCCACAATTGGGCCAGCACTTTCTCCGTCCAAAGGGCGGCGACTTCCCAATCGATTGTTAATGGGCGTTTAATCCAATGGGAAATGGCAATGGCTTTGATGCCGTGGATCGTCGCCTCGCGCACGGCGGCCACGGTTCCGGAAATATAAACATCGGTGCCTAAGTTCCCGCCCGCGTTAATGCCTGAGAGAACCCAATCAATTTCATCAAACTGGGTCAGGGCGACGCGGGTACAATCGGCGGGGGTTCCGGCGACGGCATATTCCGTGGGCGATCGCTTTTCTATTTGAAAGGGATGACTGGTGGTGACTTGATGGCCGCAACCGGACAATTGGTTCTGAGGGGCGATTAAGATGCCTTGCTGGTTTACCGCCCCTTGTAACGCGCGAATGCCGGGGGCATCAATACCGTCATCATTGGTGAGAATTAAGTTCATAAAGTCGTTAAATTTTGGTTGCAAAAACGGTAACTGACCATCCAAGCTCGCGATCGCGCCGTTACAATCGCGTTATTCGTTTTTGATGAGATTTTGGAGATGATTTTAACTCGACCCACCTTAACTTTAGCCACTGCGTTGAGTATTTTGAGCTTGGCTTTACCTTTTCGGGCGATCGCCCAAGATACCCGCATTCTCACCGTGACCGGTCAAGGGGAAGTGGCGATCCCCACCACCATTGCTGGCATTCGCTTAGGGGTTCAAGCCCAAGGAGAAAATGCCGAACAAGTCCAGCAAGAAGTGGCTCGACGGACGGCAGCAGTGTTAGACCTGTTGCAAGAGCGTAATGTCGAAAAGCTCCAAACCACGGGCGTTCGCTTGCAACCTCAATACAACAACCGGGATGACGAACAGCGCTTAACCGGCTATATTGCCACCAACTCCATTGCCTTTCGCATTGCCATCCCCCAAGCGGGACGAGTGATTGACGCGACCTTACAAGCGGGGGCTTCTCAAATTAACGGCGTAAACTTTTTAGCCAGTGAGGAGTCAGTCGCGATCGCCTCAGAAGAAGCCCTCCGTCTCGCCACCCAAGCTGCCCTCGACCAAGCAGATGTCGTTCTCGATCGCCTCAACCTCAGCCGTCAAGAAGTCGTGAGAATTAGCATCAATAACGCCAACGCCAATCCCCCCCAGTTCTCGCGCAGTACCTTCTTGTTATCCGGTGAGGATAACTTGGAAACCCGCTTAGTGGGGGGAGACCAAACCGTGAGCGCCACCGTCACCCTCGAAATTGAGTATTAAAACTCACCGCCGCCGTAGTCGTTGTCATGATTATTCATCGGCCCTTGATTATCCCGTTTCGAGCCGAGTAAATCCAAGCGATTGACTCGAATCGTCGGTTTAGACCGAGGTGCGCCGCTATTGCGATCCGTCCAAGTTTCAATTTCTAAAGAGCCTTGAACGCCGATTAAACCGCCTTTTTTGACATAATTGGCGGCGATTTCGGCGGTTTTGCCCCACATTTTTAAACTAAACCAATCGGGATCGTCATCTCGTCTGATGCGATTAACCGCCAAGGTCACTTCGCACAAAACGCTACCGGACTCAAAATATTTAACTTGGGGGTCTATGCCCGCACGACCCACTAAATTCACCACATTTAAGCTCATATTGGCCTCAATTTAGTACAAAAGTACGCAAAAGAACTTTTAATAGTTTAACTAAAGCTCCACCGCTTGCGTTAACTTAAATAAAGTTTTCTCCGGATTGCACAAATCTCGATCGGAAAGATAATGACAACTTAGAGATGCAGTCCGTGACTACACAAATTATTAGACTGTACTAGACGAACGATAAAAAACGTAATAAAATCCACATCGATTGCACATCGATCTAAAATCTTTAGACTCAACACCACGCAATAACAATTTTGGGGGCGTAAAAACGAGTGAATTTTTTTAACCGATTTTCCTTGTCACGAGATATGGGGATCGATCTAGGAACCGCCAATACCTTGGTTTATGTATCGGGCAAAGGTATTGTCTTGCAAGAGCCTTCTGTCGTGGCCATCGACCAAGACCAAAAACTGCCCTTAGCAGTTGGGGAAGATGCCAAAAAAATGCTGGGTCGGACTCCCGGTAACGTCATCGCTTTACGACCGCTACGAGATGGGGTTATTGCCGACTTTGACACCGCCGAATTGATGCTCAAGCATTTTATCCGTCAAGTCCACGAAGGACGCACTTTGGTATCGCCGCGCATTGTCATCGGCATTCCCAGTGGCGTAACCGGAGTCGAACGTCGCGCCGTGATGGAAGCAGCCTCCCAAGCGGGGGCCCGAGATGTTTACCTGATTGACGAACCCGTGGCTGCGGCTATTGGTGCGGGCTTACCCGTCGCTGAACCCACCGGGAACATGATTATTGACATCGGGGGTGGGACAACCGAAGTGGCTGTTTTGAGCTTGCAAGGTACGGTACTCAGCGAATCAGTACGGGTTGCTGGTGACGAACTCAGCGAAGCCATCGTGCAGTACATGAAAAAAGTTCACAACCTTGTCATTGGAGAACGGACCGCCGAAGAAATTAAAATTCACGTCGGGTCAGCTTATCCCATCGACAGTGACAACGAAATTAATATGGAAGTTCGGGGCTTGCATTTGCTTTCCGGCTTACCCCGTACTGTTACGATCAAAGCGCCTGAAATTCGCGAAAGTATGTCCGAACCCTTATCGGTGATCGTGGATGCAGTGAAACGAACCCTCGAACGTACTCCCCCGGAATTGGCGGCGGATATTATCGATCGCGGTATTATGTTAGCTGGCGGCGGCGCACTACTGCGGGGCCTGGATACGCTGATTAGCCATGAAACGGGGATTGTGACCCATGTGGCAGCCGATCCCTTAAGTTGTGTAGTTTTAGGAACCGGCCGGGTTCTCGAAAACTTCAAGCAACTCGAACGAGTCTTCAGCGGCCGCTCTCGTACCCTCTAAAATTGTTATTTGTTCTTTGAGAAAAAGACGCACTCACAAGGCCCGATTTTTTTATGTTTACAGTCCGTCGCTGGTGGGATCGTTTCGGCTCGCAAGCTTTTTTCATTATCCTTGCTGTAGGAACTGCTCTTTTTATTCGTCAAACTCAGGGGGCGATTCTTTCGGAAGTTTATTATTGGGCAGTCCGTCCGATTCAACCGAGGCCTTTACCAGAGGAGCGTTTGGCGAATGCTCGCGTGCAGGAGTTAGAAACCAAACTGAGCGAACTCGAACAGCAAAACCAAACCCTCAAAGAACTGCTCGATTACACAGAAACCCAAGAGCGTCAGGGTATTGCCGCTCCGGTTATTGGTCGGAGTGTCGATGGTTGGTGGAATCATGTTGCTCTCGGTCGCGGCCACAATGACGGTATCAGCGTCGATGATGTGGTGACGGGCCCGGGAGGATTGGTCGGACGAGTGATTCAAGTCACTCCAAATACCAGTCGGATTTTATTGGCCAGCGATCCCACCAGTCGCGTGGGAGTCACGATTAGCCGCAGTCGCGAAATGGGATTTATGGTGGGGGATGATTCTAATGTGGCGATGATGGAATTTTTTGAGAAGGTGCCAGATGTTAAGGAAGGAGATAAGGTGCTGACTTCAAGGGTAAGTCAGCGTTTCCCGGAAGGGATTCCGGTGGGGTATGTCGAATCGGTGGATTTGGAAAAAAGTCCGGCCCCCCAAGCAAAGATTCGGTTAACGGCTCCTTTTGAGTATTTGGAATGGGTTGTTGTGCATCCGTTTGAACGGAACGATAACAGCGATTCTTAAAAAATGAGTTTTGATTAGTGGCTGTGAGTAAGTTCAAAGTTTCCGATCTGTCGCCACCATTGCGCTCTTTGCTCAATAGCGCGATCGCGGTGGGTTCGGTTTTAATCTGTTTGTTAATGCTCCCCACTCGCTTACCGGGAACGGAGTTACTGGGAATGCGCCCCGATTGGTTGTTAATTTGGGTGGTGGCTTGGAGTGTGAAGCGACCGCCGTTGCAAGGCGCGATCGCGGGACTGTCCCTCGGCTTACTGTGGGATAGTATGAGCGCTCCTACTCCCTCTCATGCGGTTAGTTTAACCGTTGTCGGTTTCCTCACGGGTTCGATTCAAAAACAACGCTATATCCAAGAAGACTTTATTTCGGTGGCGTTGATTGTTTTTGGCATGAGTATCCTCGCCGAAACTATCACCGCCGTACAATATATTTTTCATGGCTGGCGTTCGGCGGTGGAAATCTGGGAAGTTCGTCAACGTCTTACGCTGATTACCGCCGTATTAAGCAGTTTGTGGACTCCTGTGTTGTATTATCCCCTCAATCGTTGGTGGGAATATTTAAAATCTCTCGACCAAGCTCAATAAGCTTGGTTGCTTGTTGTTTGTAAAATCCCTCAATTAGTCATTGGTCATTGTTTCCCCCTCTTCCCACTCCCCCCAATGCCTACTGCCTAAGACCTACTGCCCAAAAAACTGATAACTGATGACTGTTAACTGAATAACTGTACATGACTCAAGCAAAAATCGGCATAATCGGTGGCAGCGGCCTCTACCAAATGGAAGCGCTCCAGAACGTCAAAGAAATCGCCGTAGACACCCCTTTCGGCGCTCCCTCTGATTGTCTCCGTATTGGGACATTAAGTGGCGTACAGGTGGCTTTTCTGGCGCGTCACGGACGCAAGCACCATTTGAACCCATCGGAGTTACCCTATCGCGCCAATATCTACGCCCTGAAGCAAATTGGCGTAGAATACATTATTTCCGCTTCGGCGGTGGGGTCATTGCAAGAAAATATTAAACCCCTTGATATTGCGATCCCCGATCAATTTATCGATCGCACCAAAAATCGCGCGGCGACCTTTTTTGAAGAAGGCATTGTGGCTCATATTTCCTTTGCTCGCCCAGTTTGCGGCAATTTAGCCCAACTGCTTGCCCAAGTGATTCAAGATTTAGATTTGCCCGAAGTGACTTGTCATGAAGGCGGGACTTATGTCTGTATGGAGGGGCCCGCTTTCTCAACTCAAGCTGAATCGAATTTATATCGCAGTTGGGGTGCTTCTATTATTGGCATGACCAACCTCACCGAAGCTAAACTGGCTCGCGAAGCCGAAATGGCTTATGCGACGATGGCCTTAGTCACCGATTATGATTGCTGGCATCCAGAGCATGACCAGGTGACGGTCGATTTGATTATTGAGAATTTGCGACGCAATGCTACCCATGCTCAAAAAATCATTCAAGAAGCGATCGCGCGACTGAGCCAAAGCTTTCCCCCCTCTGAGGCTCATTCTGCCCTCAAATATGCCATCTTAACCCCCTTAGACCAAGCGCCCCCTGCCACGAAAGAGAAGCTTTCGGCTCTTTTGACTAAATACTTAACTTAAGGGACTGGGTGGGTTCGGTAAAATTCGTAACAAACAATAATAAGGGTCAGTCATAGACTGATTAAACCCTCCGATTGCTTATCCAGACCGCCCTCACCACAGTGGCGGTTTTTATTTGTCTCTCCATCCTTTGTCATTTGTCCTGTGTCATTGGTCATAGGTGACTTGTCTAAAGGAGGATTTAGTCGCCAGAAGCACAGTTGTTCTGCCATTAATCGCTACAATGAAAGAAGATTGAGGTTGTCCGACGACAACCTTATTCCGTTTTTACCTTTACTTGAATCGTTTAACGAAAGCAATTTATATGGAATCTAGCGGCTCTCCGGCCAATGTGTCCGAACCTCCGAATCATAGGTGGGCTAGAATTATCGGGACGGCGATCGCGATTTTAACGTTGACTGTACCAACGCTGGCCATCGCCTATTACTCCTCTAGCAACAATCAAACGCCATTACTGGCTCCACCTTATTCCGTTCGGACATTTAAAAATTGATCGATGGAGCAATTTGCTCGCTACTGCGAGCAGACAAAGAAAGCAGATTGCTTGAGCTAAAAATAGCAACAGTTAATGTCAAGATTTAACAACATCAAGTCATTGATAATCATCAAAGTAGTGAAAAAAGCCAAGGTATCCTAAGGTAAAATCACTCCTGACATCAAGCGTCAATGGTATCATCATGGCGGCGACGTTTATCTAGTTAAGGTAAAAATTATGACACAAGCACCTGTATCTCCTGCGGTGCTGGTTATTCTAGATGGCTGGGGTTATCGGGAATCAGCCGAAGCAAACGCCATTAATCTGGCTCAAACGCCAGTGATGGATAGTTTGTGGGCGGCTTATCCGCGAACCCTCATCCAAACTTCTGGGAAGTATGTCGGCTTACCCGAAGGTCAAATGGGTAACTCAGAAGTGGGTCATCTTAATATCGGTGCCGGACGGATTGTACCGCAAGAATTAGTACGCATTACCGATGCAGTCGAAGACCGATCGCTATTTCGCAATCCGGCTTTAGTTGAAATTTGTCGTCAAACCCAGGCGACAGGCGGAAAACTGCATTTGATCGGTTTATGTTCTGAAGGGGGCGTACACTCTCATCTATCGCATTTGCTCGGCTTGTTAGATTTGGTCAAATTTCATGGCCTTGAGGATGTTTGCATTCATGCCATCACCGATGGTCGCGATACCAACACCACAGAAGGAATTAAGGTGGTGCAGGCCATCGAACAGCACATCGAGGAAGTTGGCATTGGTCGGATTGCGACCATTAGCGGCCGCTATTATGCCATGGATCGCGATCGCCGTTGGGATCGGGTTCAAAAAGCCTATAAAGTCTTAACCACAGACGGAGAAGGAGACGGCCGTAGTGCCGAAAAAATCCTGGCAGACTCTTATGAAGCGGATATTACCGATGAGTTTGTCTTACCCACGCGAGTCACCTCCGGGGCGATTCGACCCAATGATGGCGTAATTTTCTTTAATTTTCGCCCAGACCGCGCTCGACAACTCACAGCCGCTTTTCTCAAGGGAGATTTTGATGGCTTTGAGCGAGACCAAATCGAGCCGTTGCACTTTGTGACCTTTACCCAATATGATGCGACTTTACCCGTGAGTGTGGCCTTTGAGCCGCAAAACCTCACCAATATTTTGGGGGAAACCATCGCGCAACACGGTTTAAAACAGTTTCGGACGGCTGAAACTGAAAAGTATCCCCATGTCACTTACTTTTTCAACGGCGGTTTAGAAACACCCTTTGAAGGGGAAGATCGAGAGTTGATCCCCAGTCCGCAAGTGTCTACCTATGACAAGCAGCCTACAATGTCGGCGGCAAAAGTGACGGATGTGGCGTGCAGTGCGATCGCGAAAGGGATGTACTCTTTTGTGGTCATCAACTACGCCAACCCAGATATGGTAGGACATACGGGCAATCTCGAAGCAGCGATCCAAGCCATTGAAACCGTTGATACTTGTTTAGGACGTTTGCTCGAAAGCATCTGTAAAATGGGCGGTACGGCGATGATTACTGCCGATCACGGTAACGCTGAATATATGCGGGACGAAAACGGCAATCCCTGGACGGCTCACACCACCAATCCAGTTCCCTTTATTGTGATTGAAGGGGAGGGCTTAAAAATTCCTGGTTTTGGTACGGATGTGAAGTTGCGCGAAGGGGGTTGTTTAGCCGATATTGCGCCAACAATTTTAGAGTTGTTGAACCTGCCGCAACCGCCGGAAATGACCGGAAAGTCCTTGTTATCGCCCACAGAGTTTGATGTGAAGCCGAATCGGACTCCCGTGCGCATCGCTTTGTAATGCTTATCTCGACTTATGGAAAGGAGAATGTGTTTTAACGGGCATTCTCCTTTTTTGTTGTTGGTTGTTGGTTGTTTGTTATTGGTTGTTGCCAGAATCCCTTAATTGGTAACTGGTCACTGAAAACCCAGAGTAAACGCCTCAAAAACTGATGACTCTCCAGAAATTGGATTTTGCTATTCGAGGCTGAAATGTAGTCTAGAACGAGTAGCACCCCTGTTGCTCGGCAAGACACAGAAAACCAGTCAATCCTCGAACCAACGTGACCCTTAAATGCTGATAACTGATGACTGATGACTGATAACTGATAACTGAAATTAGCTGCCCAGAATAAACAAACTCAACAATGTGCCACTGTTCCAGAAACTATGGAGCATCATCGAAGATAAGAGATTGCGCGATCGCGTGTAGGTTGTTCCTAAAACAATACCCAAGATCGTGAGGGGTAAAATTTCTGAGGGACTGAGGTGGGCGATCGCAAAAATGAGACTACTGAGGGCAATTGCGCCCCAGACGGGCAGATAACGGGTCAGGGAGGGCAACAAAAAGCCGCGAAAGATAATTTCCTCAAAAACCGGGGCGGCGATGGAGGCGGTGGCAAAAAAGACGGCTAGAGCGAAGGTATCTTGAGCTTGCAACGCCAAGAATAAAATCGGATTGCTCCCCCCTTGTCCTTGCCAAATTTGTTGATTGAGAATCGATACCACCACCACTAAGGGAATCGCGACCAAATAGCCTCCCAATCCCCACAAAAACCAATTGCTGCGCCATTCCAGGTTAAACCACAGCTTGGGTAATGGGGAAAAGGGCTTGAGGGACAGATACAACACCAACAATCCCAAAGCCGCCATCAACAGATAACTAATCAAGATAAATACCACTTGTTCGCGCAGGGTGAAAGCACTGGTATCAAAGCCCAATACTTGCGCCACAATCAGGAAAAATAAAGGTAAAAAGATTTGGCTGACAAAGAAAAAGCCCACAATCAACACTTGCCAGATTGTTTCAGCATCCCAAGGTACATCCCACGGTAAAGCTGCATTAGCCGCCAAAATCGACTTATCTTTTTGTAAAAACCATTGCACGATTAAAAAGATCAGCAAGCCTACGCCAAGAAGACCACCTAACGCCGGAATACCGCCAATAATGGCCAATTTAACAAAAGCAGTTTCGGCTCGCTCTTGTTGTTGGGCTTGGAGTTGTTCTAATGCAGCTTGACGGTTTTGGATTTGATAAAATTGTGCCAAGGCGCGATCGCGAAACCAGCCTTCTAGATTTGTATCGAGGATCGTTTCTGCCGACTCAGAAACCGACGGGGGCGATCGCCACATTTGTTGTAAAATTGCTGCGGTGGTGGCGATTTCTGGAGTCGTTGCATCCTCTAAATTTTGCCATAATTGCTGTGCGACCTTAATATTATCTTGTTGGGCGTGAATCAAACCCAAGCGCAGATTTTGACGCTCCAGCAATTTCTGAGACTGGGCGATCGCTGCTTGCAACTTCTCCACTTGTTCGAGATTCGCCACTGAAATCCCCAACTCGCTCACAGGCTCTGTTGTATCTCCAGCTTGTACTTGAGCCAATTGGGTTTGTAACCGCTTTAAATTTTCTTGTTCAGTTTCAATGGCTTGTTCGTACTGTTTTTGCACATTTTGAAACGGTTTTTCCCCCAAAAACGCCGCACTCGCGTTATCTTCCTCCGTCACTGCTGCCGCTTGTAATACTAAATTCGCTTGATATAACTCCAAGCGACTTTGGACTTGGGGCTGATTTAAATTGCTCAACAGGGAAGACACCACGGTAATGCTCACTAAAATTGTCAGCACCACCAAAATCAAACGCTTCACGGTTAACCACACTGTTTTTTCTGCCATATTCCTCCAACTGCGATCGCTCATAAATGCAGTTTACGGCAGTCATCAGTTTTTCGGCACAAATCTAGGGAATGCGCTCATCAAGCCACTGCCGTAAAATAATAGCGGCAGCTTTGCGATCGATGCGAGCCTTGTTGCGAGATGGGGATATATTTTGGGCTTTCAGAGCTTCCTCAGCCGCAAAAGAGGTTAACTGCTCGTTAACGTATTCCACAGGAAGATTCAACGCCCCACTGTATCGTTGCGCTAACTTTTGGATGGTGCGGGCTTGCTTGCCCAAAGTCCCGTCGGGAGCATAAGGTAAACCCACCACCAAAACTTTAACTTCTCGCTCTTGCACGATTTGGCGCAAT
Source organism: Spirulinaceae cyanobacterium (assembly GCA_046541115.1). GTDB lineage: Bacteria > Cyanobacteriota > Cyanobacteriia > Cyanobacteriales > Spirulinaceae > Jaaginema. Next base: position 17,433 of record JBKHDX010000035.1, read on the forward strand.
TGTTCCACATCTTGGGGAAAACTGCGACGTTCAATTGTCGTAATTTCGGTCGTAAGCAAGCCTAAGCCGTCACAGCCCGCCACACCAATGCGCTTACTGCCAATATCTAGTCCTAACGCTGCAACACGCTTCATAAGTATTCAAGGGCAATGTTTTTCTGTTATGGGTTATCGTCATTCCAATTTGTTTTTTTATTGGGATTGACCCACTTCAAAGCCAATAGATAATGCCGCTAAACTCCCAGTGGCAATCTGACCGCCACTATTATTACCCGAATTGCGGCCTCGCGTCCCCATATCGCCAATTAAGTCACCGATGGTATCTAAGGGATTGTTTAAAATGACGGGGCCACCACGACTGGCTCCTTGTCCTCGCGATAGACTTTGCAAGCGAGACAAAGCGCCAGTCATGGGTTGAGGACTGGCAAGGATCAGCACTTCCCCAACGCCCACTTCTTCAGCAATTAAAGTAAAGGAATCATCCAATCGCGGAATACGGAGTGTGCTACCCGGTTGAATTTGAGTGGTGGCTTGTAATTCTGTCTCTGGTAAAGATTCTTGATATTGATTGGGAAACAGGACGATCATCTCCCCGGAGGGATCGATGGCTAATAAGGCTAAATGTAGCGCTTGGTCTTCGTCATTTTCAATTTCAAAGAAAAACTCGCTGTTAAGGGGAATATTATGAATCAAACCGCTACGACTAACCCCGTCTTTGCATTCGCGAGGCCGATTACAACCCCGCGTGGTAAAGGCAGAGCCGACAATTTCCCTCGGTTGGTTTTCGAGCCTCAAAGTGGCTCTCAGGGCTAATTGGGAGGATTGGGCATTGAGGGTCAGTTTGATAATATGAGCCGCGAGTAAGCCGCGAAACTTGGGAGTTAAGCGGACGATTGCTTCATCGATGCTTTCTGTTGCCGACCCGAAAGACTTGGGTATGATTTCTAAAGCGGGAGAAAATAAGCCAATACTACCCACTGGGGGAATTTCTTCGCGATTTTCGCCTTGTAGCTGTTGTTGATAAGCCTCGGTCATGGGACTGAGGATATAGTGGACCTTGGCTCGATAGGGACGATTGGCGCTTTGGGCGGGAATTGCGTCGATGCGCTGTAAGGCTTGTAAACGGCGCTGGGCGGTGGGGGTATCGCTGCCGAGGGAAGTATCTAAGCCAATGCCTAAGCGCCAGTCAGAGGGGATTGTCCGGGCGGTTTCTTGCAGTAATGTCCCTGGGGGGAGAGGGGTGGGGAGGGCAACTTTGGCGGTTAAGCCGTTGCGCTCGATCAGTTGGAGTTGCGGGGTTTCGCCTCTGGTATGGGTGACGGGAGTGAGTAACGCGCCTTTGCTAAAGGCTTCTAATTGATGGGGGTTGATGCCACCTAACCAAACCGTGGCTTCGTTTTGATTGACATCGAGAATGACGGCTTGGGCTGCGTCTTGCAGGGGAGGGGTAAAGTAAAGGGTTGGGTTGGCTTGGGTTTGGGGGGCTGTTTCGTAGATGGGGGTTTGTTGGCGATTTAAGGGTAAAATGCGTTCTTGCAGGGTGGATATCGCGTTGTTGACTTCATCGGTTTCTTGCCATAAATATTGGGTGAGCAGAAAGCTAAAGGCTCCGGCATAAAAGTCTTCAAAGCGATAATCGGCGGCGAGTTGGTCTTTTTGGGCTGATGCGATCGCGATCCCGGCAGCAATTCCTTCTTCTCGTCGTTGTTGGAATTGAGCTGGAGTCCAGCCAATTTGACTGAGTAATTGCTCTTGCAGGGCAAATTCGGCAATGCTGGCTTGTTTTCCGGGTCGCGCCGCCCTAACGCGCATTTCGCCCCTGGTGCCGCCTCCGGCGTGACAGCTATCAAGGATTGTGGTCACATTTTCGGTTTTTTGGCCGAGGGCATATAGCAACAAAAACAAGGTCTGCCCCATAATATCTTGGACTGTACCGGATTCTGTGGCGCGATCGTCGGCGGGGACGAAGGTGCTGTTGTAAGGATAGTTGGGGTCAATGGGAGAAGGATCGAGGACTTGAGCGCCATGTCCGGAAAAGTGAAAGACAACGACATCACCCGTTTGGGCTTGTTTGATGAGATGCTCTTGGAAGGTTTCGATGATATTGTCGCGGCTGGCTTGTGCGTCGGTTAAGGTGACGATATCGGCGGCATTAAAGCCAAAGCGAGAAATGAGGAGGTTTTTCTGGAGGGCGACATCGTTGACGCAACCGTAGAGGTCAAAAAAGCGATCGCTGGTGGAATATTCATTAATTCCTACGAGTAATGCTAACTTACGCGGCGTGTTTTGAGCTAAAACTTTTCCATAGCGCTGAGATTGCTGCAAAAAGCGCGATTGACTCAAACCAATCGCGGTTAAGGTTGAGGCAGCAAATTGTAAAAAGTGACGACGTTTCATAGAGCAATTAACAATTTACAATGTATAAGTTAAAATTATTAATTTTCAATTAACAATTAAGGATTTATATTAAATCGACAACCAATAACTCATAACCAACATCATAATTCTTCGGATTCGACGATCTCTCGGACGCGATAAATCGGTCGGTTTTGAGATTCGTGATAGGTCCGCATCAGCAATTCTCCGAGTAAGCCAATGCTGAACATTTGCACTCCGGTCAAAATCAAAATGGCGACTAAAATCAACAAAGGGCGATCGCCAATATCTTGATTTAAGCCCAATTTCACATAAGTCAAATAAAAGCCTAACACCACCCCTAACACCGTTGTCACAATTCCCAACATCCCAAAAACGTGCATGGGCCGCGTGAGAAATTTCCGCATAAAATACACCGTCAGCAAGTCCATCACGACGCGAAAGGTGCGACTAAGACCGTATTTACTACTGCCGTATTGTCGCGCATGATGATGTACGGGTAACTCAGCAATTCTCGCGCCTTCAATAAAGGCTAAAGCGGGTAAAAAACGGTGTAATTCCCCGTAAAGATTCATATCTGCCACTAATTCGGCACGATAAGCTTTGAGGGTGCAGCCGTAATCGTGGACTTTGACTCCGGTAATACTACCAATGAGCCAGTTGGCAATTTTTGAGGGGAGTAAACGGGTTAAAGCCGCATCTTGGCGATTTTTGCGCCAACCACTGACAAGATCGTAACCTTCGTTGAGTTTAGCGAGTAAGCGGGGGATGTCTTGGGGGTCGTTTTGTAAATCGCCGTCGAGGGTGATAATAACTTGACCGCGAGCATGGTTGAAACCGGCGGCCATGGCGGGGGTTTGGCCGTAGTTGCGCCGCAGTAAGATGGCCCGTAAGGCAGGATGGGTTTGAGCGTATTTTTTCAGGAGTTGCGCCGAGCCGTCGGTTGAGCCATCATCAATACAAAGGATTTCGTAGCGCAGATCGAGGGTTTCGAGGTGAGTGGTTAGGTTTTCGATGAGTTGGGGGAGGCTTTCAATTTCGTTGTAAATGGGAATCACAACGGAAAGATCGAAAGCAATTTTGGGCCGCATCGGAAGGGTCAATTCTGGGGTCATGTAGCGTTGGTAGACGGGGCAAGTGTAAGAATTAGGACGAGGGATTTTCAGGAATGTTCAGGACTTCGTATCCCCAAGCTAGAATTGCACCAGTGGCTTCTGCAAGGGTGTTAATCAGACGATACAAGGCAACGCTACCTAAAACAATCCCTGGGGTAAACGAATTGCTTAATAAGGCGATCGCGGTACTTTCAAAGATACCAATTCCCCCCGGCGCACCCGGAATAATAATGCCAAATAACCAAGCCCAACTAAAGGCGCTTAAAATTGGTAAAATTTGCTGAGGCGCGATGGGGGTCAAGGCAGCCATTACGCCTAAAAATCCGGCTCCTCGCCAGATTAAAAAGATTAATTCGCCTAAAATGGGTTTGAGGGGATAATGTTTGAGGATGACTGGGTGCGTGCCGCGAAGCGGATCCCTGCGGGATCGCGCCGTCATGGTTTTTTTGAGTTTCCAACGGGTGAGTAATCTTAAGGCACGATTTAAGCCCCAAGGATGCACCCCGATCGCGATCGCGAGCAGTAGTATTAATTGGTACGGCCAATTTTCAGTGGGATAAGCCAAGGCCATTCCTAAGCCCGCAGCGACCATTAATAAAGTTTCAAGTAGGACACTGATAGCGGCACATTCCCAGGGAATTTGTTGTTGCTGTGCTGCCTGAATACGACCGTAAAAGTGCCACATATTACCAGGTAAATATTTGGCAATATTGGTTTTTAAATAGACTCGAATCCCCCAACCTTTAGGGACATTATGACCGAGTTGGGCTAAAATCCAACCCCAGACCCACCCCGCCCAAGTATGAGCAATTAAAGTTAAAATTGTTGCGATCGCGAGTTTGAGCCAACTGCCAAAATTTAAACGAATTTCTAACACTTGCTGCCAATTTTCTCGGATGGTTGCGACCAAGAAAAATAACACGCCTCCTATAATTAAAAAGCGTAGGCTATATTGAAACAATGCTGCAATTTTCCGAATCAAAACGGTCATTGCTAAATATCTTACGCTCAAAGAATGTTGTCAGAGGCGGATTTGTTGCCAATATTTAAAAAGGGATAAACTAATTTCATTGTTGTAGTTTTTCTGTTAATTTTTTCTATGAAAAGTATAAAAGGACGTAAGTTTTATTCTAAAATCTTACTACTTACTTTCATTTTATTGGGCATCTTTTTTCGGTTTTATGACCTCGATCGTATGGTTTATTGGTATGATGAAGCTTTCACTTCTTTGCGCGTTTCAGGTCATACTCGCGCTGAATACATCGATGAGATGTTCCAAGGAAACGCGATCGCGACTTCTGATTTACAACAATATCAGCAGATCGTTCCCGAAAAAACTTGGCAAGATACTGTCAACAGTTTAACTGAAGATGTCCACCCGCCACTGTATTTCCTTTTAACGCGGATTTGGCTACAAATTTTTGGCGATTCCATTACGACTACTCGTAGTTTAACCGCTTTACTGGGAGTCTTGGCTTTTCCGGGGCTATATTGGCTATGTCGTGAGTTGTTTCGCGAATCTTCTGTAGCTTGGGTTGCAGTCGCAGTTTTTGCAGTTTCTCCTTTTCATATTCTATATGCCCAAGAAGCCCGAATGTACAGTTTATTTACCGTCGCAATTGTCGTTTCGAGTGCGGCTTTATTAAAAGCATTACGATGCAATCATAAAAGCGATTGGTTTATTTATGGCTTGAGTTTAGTATTAGGGTTTTATAGTCATTTATATTTTGTTTTTTTGGCGTTTAGTCAGGTGGTTTATGTAGCAATTTACCAGGGTATTCAATTCACACAAACTGTTCGCAATTTTATCATTACTTTAGGGATCGCCAGTTTGTCATTCTTGCCTTGGATAATTGTTGTTATCCTGAATTTAGATAATGTCAAAAAAATAACATCTGGAGCGCAAGAATCTGTTGCAATAGCGGTATTACTCAAAGCTTGGGGGGCTAACTTAGGACAAGTATTTATTGATGTGGGCTTAGGTTCTTATTTTGCACCGTTGATTTTAGCTTTAGCGATATATGCTTTGTATTTTTTGATTCGTTACGCCAGTTATCCAACTGGGTTGTTTATCGCTCTCTTAATTGGAGTTAATGCCGCCGTTATTATTTTACCTGATTTAATTTTAGGCGGTCAAGGATCGGCGCGATCGCGTTATTTTATTCCTTGCTATATTGGCGTAGAAATTGCAGTTGCTTATTTAATAGTATTAAAGTTAGAATCCCGTCGTCAGCTTTCCCAATGGCTGGGAATAGGTTTGGCTTTGTTGATTTTTGGAGGAGGGCTGGTTTCTGCTATTGCCTTGTCACGATCGGAAGTCTGGTGGAATAAAAGCCATAGCCGTTATAATCTAGAAATTGCTCGCATTATCAACCAAGCCGAAAATCCTTTGATTGTTGGTAATACTTACTCTTTGAATGCTATCGATTTTCTGGCATTAAGTCATTATCTCAAACCAGAGGTACAATTCCGCTTAGGGAATTTGAGCGATCGCGAGTTACAAAACTTACCTTCAGAGACGACTCAATTTGTTTATAATCCGTCTTCTCAACTGCGAGAACAATTAGAAGAATATTACCAAATTCAACCCATTAACTCTCGTCTAAAATTATTACGTTTACAACCTCATGCTACTGTCAGTCCAACCGATTCTGAATAAAGCGCTCAATCAAGAAGATATCACTCCCCAAGAAGGCTTAACCTTACTCCAACAAACCCATCCTGAAATGATTGAGGCGATTCGCCAAACTGCCGACAATTTAAGACAAAAACAAGTGGGTGAAATTGTAACCTATGTGATTAATCGTAATATCAACTTTACCAACGTATGCGAGCAACATTGCAACTTTTGTGCTTTTCGTCGCGATGCTCATCAAGAAGGGTCTTATTGGCTAGATTGGCAACAGATCCAAGAAAAAACAGCCGATGCAGTTAATCAAAATGCCACAGAAATTTGTATGCAAGGGGGATTGAATCCCGAAGCAAAAATCAATGGTAAATCTCTTGATTTTTATCTCAAATTAATTGATACAATCAAAGGCGCTTTTCCCGATATTCATTTACACGCTTTTTCTCCCCAAGAAATTCAATTTATCGCCAGAGAAGATAGCATTAGTTATGCCGAAGTTATAACCGCTTTAAAACAAGCCGGACTAGGCTCAATGCCGGGGACAGCCGCCGAAGTTTTAGATGATAAAGTCCGCCAAATTATTTGTCCTGAAAAAATCAATACTGTGACTTGGCTAGAAATTGTTGAAACGGCTCATCGTCTTGGGGTAAATACCACCAGTACCTTATTATCCGGGCATATCGAAACACCACAACAGCAAATACAACACTTAGAGAAACTGCGGCAATTGCAACAAAAAGCAATTCAAAATGCTTATCCTGCCCGGATGACTGAGTTTATTATTTTACCTTTTGTCGGCCAAGAAGCCCCCCCTAGTTTACGGCGCAGAGTCGGACGAGATCAACCTATTTTAGAGGATGCTTTACTGTTAACTGCTGTGGCGCGAATTTATCTAGGAAATTGGATTAAAAACCATCAACCGAGTTGGGTGAAACTTGGTTTAGAAGGGGCAAAAAAAGCCCTACAATGGGGCTGTAATGATATTGGAGGGACGTTGATGGAAGAACATATTACCACCATGGCAGGGGCGCAAGGCGGTACTTGTATGACTCCAGCACAATTACAAAAGGCGATCGCGTCCCTCAACCGCCCTTGTCAAGAGAGAACAACTCTCTATCAACCTGTTTTAGCTAAGACTTTGTAATCCCGATAAAATTCAAAAAACTCGCGATCGCTTTCTTTAAATCCTCCCCAGAAAAATTCAGGAGAGAGGCAACCCCCAACCCAATCAAAATTACGCCAATCAAAAAGTTATCGTCATACAAAGATAAGCCCACTAAAACCACAAAATACGGCGTAATGATTTGGCTAATTTTGGCAGCAATCGTTACTACTTCTGGTTGATTTTCTACCGTCATCGGGACGGGGGGTGGACTCTTTTTTTCCGATTCGATGATAGTTTCCCAGGTTTGAAATTCGCTTTTTTGTTCTTCAGTCATTGCTATTACTTAGGCTTCCATTACAATTTAGCGAAATAATAACCCAATCCCCGCGATCGCGAGACATACCCCCCCAAAAGCTCGTCCAGTAATGCGATCGCCCTGCATTGCTGCAATGGGTAAAGCAAACAACGGACTGGTAGAGGCAAGGGTTTGAGCGACTCCAGCCGGGGCATATTTCAAGCCCGTTTGTTGCAGCCAAATCGCCAAATGAGTGCCGATAAATGCTGCTACCATCAATAAGCCCACAACCCGCCAAGACCATTGTATTTGCAAGAATTGTTTTTGTCGGCCTTGCAGCAAAATTAATACAATCGCGATCGCGACTCCCGCACTAATCCTCAGTAAACTACTCCAAAGCGGACTAACGGCGGTATCCATTAAAGCCGTCCGCGACAATACCGCCCCCGTTGCTTGGGCTAACTCGGCTAAAATCCCCCAAATCACGCCAATTTTGAGATTTTGGGCTGAAATTGCGCCTTGGGGCGATCGCTCGGTAATCACCCAAGCCACTCCTAAAACCGTGAGAGAAATTCCGCCCCAAGATTGTAATGTGAGTTGCTCGTTGAGGAAAATTGCGGCTAATAATGCTGTTAAGGGAGGGGCTAGAGTTTCGAGTAATAATGTCCGACGGGCCCCCAAATTTTTAAGAGTATTAAAAAATGCTGTATCTCCTAAACCAATCCCAATCGCACCACTGGTTAGAAGTAACAGCATCGGTGTTAAGGGTAAAGCGGCTGTGTCACCTTTCCAAATTATAATGGTGATGCCAATGGACGCGATCGCGAGAATTCCTTTAATTGTGTTTAAAAGTAGGGGCGGAATTGTAATCCCAACTTTGCCATAAATTACTGTCGCGATCGCCCACAAAATAGCAGTACTCAAAGCCGCAATTTCACCCTTAAAATCACCCATATTTATTGGTTGTTGGTTGTTGGTTATTGGTTGTTAGTTATTGGTTGTTCCCCAACTCCCTCAATTGGTAATTGGTAATTGGTAACTGGTTATTGATTGTAAATTATTAACTATTCGTTGTTCATTATTAAAGTGAGTAAAAAGCCCACGATCAACCCTAAAATATGAGCTAATATACTAACTTGAGGAATGAGCAAGTCAAAACATAACTGAAAGCCGATCGCGATCGCAACTAACTGAAGACGACGACGAGCGAGATCGCTGGCTTCGTAAATCCAACCCCTCAGAAGAATTGCCGCGATCGCCCCCAACATTCCCATAATGGCCGCAGAAGCCCCGATGAGCAAGCGATCGCCCCCGCCGAAATTCAGACTAATCCCCGCATACAGCACCATTGCGCCCATGCCCGCGAGCAAATATAATCCCAGATAACGCCGCACACCTAAGCTAAATTCTACAAAGGGGCCGAGCAGATATAGTCCCAGCATATTTGCCATTAAATGTAAAGAGTTTGCGTGGAGAAAATTGGCACTAATGACCCGCCACCATTGACCCTGAATCAAAGCATTGGGATTGAGTGCGCCCCACAGTAAGAAGTTTTCTGGATTTTGTGGTTGAAAGGGGTAAAGTTGGAAGCTAAAAACCGCGAAATTCAGTAAAATCAGTACAGTTGTGGCTTTGGCAAAGCGTTTGCTAAACCTTAGAGCGTTACTGTAAGCTTTTTCTTCGTTAAACGTTGTTTCAATTTGCGTTAAGATTTGGGCGGCAATGGGGTCAGAGAGGACGCGATTGCTCAAATGGGGAGGATGCGCTAACCGCCAGGCGATCGCCTTGTGTAACGCCGTTGAAGGGGACTCGCTAAGGCTTAAAAAGGCATTGAGGGTATTTTCGCCTTGTACCGTTTGTGCCGTCAGTCGCCAAAATTGGGCTTTATCTGGGGGAACCGGCTTTAAGTCTTGCTGAATCAGTTTTTCAACCCATTCCCCTTGACCGCAAAAGGCAAAACCTAATAAACGGGCTTCATTGAGAAAACGCGATCGCGAGCGAAATTGGCGCTGAGTTTCCAGGTGATGAATTTCCCATAATAACTGCTTAATCCTGTTGGTTTCCCCCAAAGCCCGCAGATAATACAAACGTAAAATCGGGTCTTGTTGCCATGATGATGGGGGATAGATGGAGTCCAACCCAGTCAAAAGATCGAGCCAATAAGCGCTGCGACTGTATAAATGAGCGAGGAGGCGAACTTGCAGTAGATTGAAGCTAAAAGGAGCTAAAGCATGATTTAAAGGGGGGATTTGGGTGCTAATTTCCGAGATAGCTAGGGCATCATCTTTGTATAACAGCTTCAAGATTGACCGAAACTGCGGCCAACCGTCTCCTGGATGTAGCCAAGGTAAAAATTGCGCCAGCTTCAGGGCGCGATCGTAATTGTACTGTGCGATCGCGTGGTTGAGTTGTTGCCATCCCCAAAGAGGTAAAATGATGGTCACTCCCCACAACATCAAGCTCAAAACGCCACTCCAGCGAGGTACAAATCCGAGCAACAGTAGAGCAATTGTTGCAATACTCAAGCTGACTCCCGGCCAATCTTTGAGCCTTTTCCAGTTGGGGCGATCGCAAGTGCGTAACCCCAAGGAAACACAAGACCAAAACACCAACAAAACGATCCCAAAATTCCAAATCATAATTTTCCAGCACAACGGCGGCTCATTCAGCCAAAAACCAGCGATTTCTCGCTGCGATCGCGTGATGCTGTCCCTGATGTCAAAAATAGATAACCGTCCCCAGAAAACCTAACCTACGTCAGTTGTTTTACCAAGGGGCGATTCTAAAATAAAAAAAGTATAGAAAATAACAGAGGAGTCAATGGGAGAAAAAACCAGTGGTATTAAGATTATTACGGATAATCGCAAAGCTCGCTTTCAATATGAAATTCTCGACACCTACGAAGCCGGAATCAGCTTAAGCGGAACCGAAGTTAAATCAATCCGCGAAGGCAGAGTTAACATCCGAGATGCGTATGGATTGGTACGGGGAGGCGAAGTTTGGTTACTCAATGCCCATATTTCCCCTTATCAAGCCAGCGGCCAATATTTCAACCACGACCCCAAACGCACGCGCAAATTACTACTCAAGCGGCGCGAAATTAATAAGCTTGTTGGTAAACTCGAACAACAAGGACTGACTTTAGTTCCCCTCAAGATGTATTTTAAGCGGGGTTGGATCAAGGTCAGCTTGGGACTAGGCAAAGGGAAGAAACTCTACGATAAGCGGGAAACCCTCAAAGCCCGTCAAAGCAAACGCGATATCGAACGGGCGTTGAAGCAGTATTAAGGCAGGTTTTTTCAGTTATCAGTCATCAGTTATCAGTCATCAGTGACCAACAACCAACAACCAACAACTAATTATC
>JBKHDX010000036.1:0-28162 GCA_046541115.1 Spirulinaceae cyanobacterium
TCAATCTCTAAAACAACGGGAGTGTGATCGCTCGGACGTTCGAGGCGACGGGGTTCAACGTCGATGGTACAAGCGAGGGCGCGATCGCACAAACCCGGCGTGATATAAAGATGATCGATGCGCCAACCGCGATCGCGAGCAAACCCCCCTTGCCGATAATCCCACCAGCTAAAATGCCCGCCAGCCTCGGTAAAAAGGCGAAAACTATCCTTGAGTCCTAAAGCCAAAATTGAAGCCTGTATCGCCTCTCTTTCTGCGTCTGAAGCCATAATATGGTTCGGCTTCTTGGGTTGATAAATATCTTTGTCTTCGAGGGCGACATTAAAATCGCCGCAAACACATAAATCTTGGGGCGATCGCGCTAACAATATTTCTAAATACTGCTTGAGCAGGGCAACCCACCCCAATTTATATTCATACTTATCACTCCCCACCGACGAACCATTGGGAACGTATAAATTCACAATCCGCACATCATTGACGACCACACTCAGCACTCGTTTTTGTTCGTCCCAATCTTGAGTCAGGGTTTCCCCTAAAACAGAAGCAAAACCCAGATTGACTTCGGTTGCGGGGGTTTTACTCAAAATCGCGACACCGTTGTAAGCTTTTTGCCCCCAGATGTAGAGATGATAGCCCAACGCCTCGAAGGGTTCGTGGGGAAAAGTTTTATCGACCGTTTTAGTTTCTTGCAAGCACAGCACATCAACGGGATTGGTTTGAAGCCAATCTGCGACGATTTCTTGGCGAGTGCGAATGGAGTTTACATTCCAAGTAGCGATTTTCATGGGGTTTTTGAGCCGTTAGCGCTTGAATTATGAATTATGAGCGATGAGTTGATGAATCGTCAATCAACTTGTCATTCCCAACAACCCAAAATGGGGATATTCCATAGTATTGGGTTGTTTAAATATCGTTTTCTGCCCATAAAACGGCTTGGCGTTTGGCATTAATATTTTTGAGATGTTTTTTGACGGTATTCACTGAAATATAAAGTTTTGCGGCAATTTCTGGGTAAGAAAGTTGTTGTTGCCGCAGTTGCCAAACTTCTGCTTCGCGATTAGTGAATTGGTATTTTTGGCGATCGGCGATCGCTTGCTGTTGTAGGGTTTGTTGGTAATCTTCCCAAATAAAGAGCAAGAAAGCGCGATCGCGCCATGGCCAACGCTGCACCCGCACGCGGGTGTCTGGTAATATGCGGTGGTCGAGCAAAAAGGGTGAAGTAGAATCACCTACGAGTAATTGCTGACCCATCTGCCACAGTTGTTTCGGTAGGCGATCGCTTTTTTCGGAAACTTTTTGACAAAAAGTCCAACCGCGATCGTTGGCATATACAAGTTTTCCGCAAGGACTGGCTAACAAAATACCATCAATAAATCCTTCAAATAGGTCATGGAGGAGGTTGGGGCAAATTACTTCGGGGGTGACTGAAGTGGTTAAAGGAAAACACATGGCAAAGTAAAGCTCCGCAAAACAGTAGTGCAACCTGATGACCAGGTGCTTGTTTTCACTATGTCTGAGAGACTGATGAACCCTCAATGAGTGAACCTTAAGAGAAGTTAAGGGGGTTTAAGAACTCTGCATAAGGTTGTAATGCCCAGAAGTAGGGTGAAGTTTTTGCGAAATGGAATTTTAACCTTCTGTAGAGGAATTTACTGCCGTAATTTTACGGATCATCTACCAACTTTTATTCAGGGCGATCTGCATTGCAATTTATTGAGAGTGCCGAAAACAAATCATGATAAATGCAGCTTTAGTTTCCCAAAACCAGTGGCTTTCTTTGAAAGAGCAACAAAAATATATCGAGCGCTTAATGAATCCTCAATGGTGTCCTGTGGGATTAACCCGGTGTCGGGCTGAGTATTTTGTCCGTTTATGGGCATATTTATGGCAAAAGCACTGTATGGCATTGGGCCAAACCTCAAAATCCAAGCTCCAAAATTTAGATATTCCCCAAGGGTTTATTTCCTGTACTCATCGGGAAATGGCCGCGGTGTTTTATGCTCATAAAGACCGAGGTAGCGATCGCGCCGCCGGGATGATTCTTGATAAATTAGTCGCTTTGGGTTTATTGGATAAACAATTTAATGGCAACACCATCGAATTGCGAATCCGCCCGTTTTCTTTAGACATGGCTGAAAGTCGCCATCGCGACATCGAATTTATTGTCAATGGCTTTAATCCCCGCACTGATGCGATTTTAGTCGCTAATTGCTTGGCGCGTGACTACAATTGGATGAATCACAACAATAACGTCCTTCCCCATAGAATTGCATCGTTGCTGAGAAATTGGGCGACTCAATACGCTCAGTATATGCGGGTGCTACGGCGTTGCGATACCGGACAGCCCATCGGACTGGCTTTATTTCACCCCATTGCTAAAGTTTCAGAGCAAAATTTTTTTAGATCGCCAAAAAAGAGTGTATATCTCACTCAACCCAAGGGAAAAGACCCGATGCAATTGGCACAACCCGGCGATCTCGATTGTACTTCGGTGTTGGTGCGAGCGTGGACTATCGACGCGCCTTACTTCCAACACGCCCAAGTCGCTCAGTTTCTCGAAGATTCTCAACGCACGCTTCAGCAAATGCAACAAGATTTTCCGAATTTGTGCGATATGTATGCGATCTCGATTCATCCGAGCATCGCCCAACTTGCCCAAGCATTAGGATTTCAGGCAACCTTTGAGGATCCGAGCTTGAGAATTTCTTGGCTTTATCGAGCTTTAGATAGTTTTTTAGAGCTAGATGTACAAGCCGCCGTTACAAATTTGAATTTTCATCAAAATATTTAAAAAAGCGGCAGAAATTTCTATATTTCGCCGCTTAAGCAATTTGATTGCAGTTAAAAGTTTTATTAAAGGGGTTTGTCTAACTGGTTGTCAAAATGTCTAGGGGTTTAATCTACAGTGGTGAGTAAGCCGTGACGAACTCCGTAAAAAATACGGTTGATCAGTACTCTTTCGCTTTCGTGGAGTTCGCTTTTACTTAATAAAGCTGACATTCGTCTTTGTTCTCGACTAGAGATTTGGCGAGAAGATAAAATTTGTGCGGTTAGCTGTAGTACATCTGATTGCATGGGTTTTATGCCAAAATGATCTTTTAAAAGTGTTCTTATCTTTAGAATGCCCATTTTTTTAGGAAAATTGGGCGATCGCAAACATTTTTTGTTGAGATCGTAAAGGGGTAAGAGACGCGATCGCGGCCTTTGACGTTGAACGCAATCTGTGATATGTTACGAGGTTATTTGACACAGACAGGACGATTAACTCTCATCCGGCTCAAGGGTCAAGGTTTGATTCAATTCTTGAATTAACGGGTCTTGTTGCTGCTGTTGAATGCGCTGGTAACTGGCAACCAACTCCTCAGCCAGACGATCTTCAAGTTGAGCTGCTTGCTGCGGTGAGGGGCAGGCTTGGTTGAACAACCCTCCCTCGTCTGCTTGCATCTGAGTGGTGGCTAATTCCTGCAACAAGTCAGCATCCACAATTATGCCTTGCTGTTGGAGTTGGATTTGGGCTTTATGACGCACAAAAGCCCGCATGGGATAGGTAGAATTAATACTCATGACATTTTAGGAGATAACTATGTACTCAGTAGTATCTCCTAAAATGTCGTTAAATTTTTCCACTGAAAGATAGAAAAGTTAAAAATTTAAGGCTCTTCAGATGATGGTCAACAGGGGGATTTCAAAATATCCCGGTACAATTTGTAAACCATTCACGGTGACGAGGGCTTGTAAGCGGTATCTGCCGGGGGTTAAAACCTCAAGATCGTCCAATTCCGCTTGATAAATTGATTTTGTTGATAAAATTGGGTAAATTTGACTTTGACCCATTTGAGTCGTCGCCAAAGTCAGGCAATCCCGCGCATACAAATAGACTTGATAGCCGATCTGGTGTTGATTGACTTGTTCGGGGGTTAGTCCGACAATACGAAACTGAAAAGCGATCGCGGTGGGACTCAACCAAGTACCGGAAAAATAGGGTTGACTGGGGGTAGCGATCGCATCGCTGCCATTAGGAGCTTGCAAACGTAACCTTTCCATCACCACTTGGGGTAGGGGGGGTGGGGTTTCGCTTTCGCAGGCGGGGATTTCTAGGGTTAGAGGCGGTTGTGCTGCGATCGCCCAATCCGTCAACGGGGCAACTTCCTCTCCCTGAAAAATCCGGGTTGTTTCCCCATCAGGAGAATGCACCATTAGGCGATAGCGAGGAGAATTGTCCGCCGATTGCGCCCATTCCAATTCAAACCGAAATAAACCGTAACTTTGCCAAGATAAATCAGATTCGACGCGATCGCTTAAAGCCGGAACAGAAAAAGATGGTATAGATGGCATATATAAAACCTCTCAACATTGGGGAAGAAAACTGGCAGGAAAAGAAACCTGCCAGTCAGAATTATGCTCGTTAGGTATTGGCCCGTCTCAGCCTTTAGGCGTAAACTTGGAACACAACCGGGGAGATATAACCAAAAGCTAAAGGCTCGCCGCAGCAGTCTTTCGGGCATTTGACAGTAACCAATGCTGCCACTTTATAGAAACCAGGGGTTAAACCTGCCATCGCGGCAGTACCCGAATAAGGAATGGTGTATTCCCATTGGCCTTTTTGCGTTTTAATCGCGGGGGCAGTTAAATTCACTTCAGAAGCCGGACCAAAACCTTCAAGGGCATAAGTCACTTCGATATCTAGCCCAACACAAACTAATAAATCCGCTAAACTGCCACCACTGAATTTAAGATCGATGGATAAATCAAAAGACTCGTTAGCTGCCACAATGTACTGAGATTGATCGGCGACTTTTCCAGCAACTTTGAGGTTGGAAATTTCCATATTTACGGGAGGTACGGGCAGCTTTTGAATTTGGTTATCTGTGATTTGAGGTGTAGGTTGGTTTGACATGATAATCTCCTTACATTGAATTAGATAGATAGAAAGAAGGAAAGATGAAAAAGCAAATTGGAATTAGTTGTTTGCTGTTTTTCCTTCGATTAACCCTATCTTCGCCAATGGTTTAACCCATGACAGTACCCCCCTTGGGTAATATTACTGAATCGATTTCGCCTTAATTTTCGAGATCGCTTATCTCTCGCAGCATGGAACCTCTACTTCGCCAAGTTAGTCCTAAGCGATCGGGTAATAAAGTCAGTTTTCCTGAATTTTGTAGTCTTTTTTACAAATTGTTTTGACGACGATTAAAGTCCCCGATGAGGTACTGCGATCGCGCCACTTTTCGGTCACACTCAACTTAAAAATCATCCCGAATTTGAGAAAAGCTAGATGTAGAGCCGATATAACTAAGAGTCAATTAATTTGAAAAGTTTAGGATAACTGCATCTCAACAAAATTATCTCGTCCCTAAATAATTGACCTGTTTCTCTAGGAGATTCAGCCATGAATCCTGAAGCCTTTAACCTCACCGTCGAACAACAGTTTCAAATGCGGTTAATCGCAGAATCCGCCCATCAAATGAACCGCGAACAAATGCAAGACCTTTTGGTAGAAACCACGCGGCTTTTAATGGTCAAAGATAACGTCATTCGTAGCTTAATGAAATTATCTTAAGTGTAAATTGGAGCCAAAATGAATGTATCATCTTTTGCGCGATCGCCGTCAACGCTGGCTACTCAAACTGATAGTTTGGCTATGGGCTGAAATTATCCTAAATTTTGTCGGCATTGATGACATCGCCGATTACAGCGAATTTGTGTTTGAGCGTCATTTAATTGCACATTTGGGTTGAATCTAAACCTGAATCATATTCTGGCGAATCCAGGTAGCAAATTCTCCCGCAGCGAGTCGATCTTGCCGTGGATATCGTTGGGGATGAGCTTCAGAATAAAAGAAATAATCGCAGATAGCGGCTTCAAGATTCGTAAATTCATCGAAATGCCAAAGGTTGATTTGTATGCCCGTGAAGATAGTTTTTGCAAAGTTAACACTGCATATTTTTAACCCAAAGGCGATCGCGTCGCTCAAATTCGCTTCGCTACAATTTGCCCCGGTTAAATCGACATCTTGTAAATAAACTCGCGTTAAATTTGCCCCCGAAAAATTGCCAACCGTGAGATTAGCTTGCGTTAAATTAGCTCGACTTAAATAAGCTTCGCTCAAGTTTGCACCGCTTAAATTGGCTTGACTGAGATTCGCTTCACTCAGATAAGCTTCGGTTAAATTAGCAACCGTGAGATTAGCTTGCGTTAAATTGGCTTGGCTCAAATTCACGCGACTTAAATTTGCCACCGACAAATCTGCCCCGGCTAAATTGGCTTGCTGAAATTTTGTACTGCTTAGGTTAGCACTACTTAAATTCGCATTTTCGAGGTTAAAACCACTTAGATTTACACCACTTAAGTTAGGGACAAAATCGGGGTTTTCTTGCCGCCATTGATTCCAAGCTTTAATGTCTTGCTTCAATAAAATAAATTGTTCTGTACCGATCATAAGGGTCATGCTAATTTCACTATTAACTCAGGTTGCGCTGGATTCAGTAGAATTCCCACTCAAAACTTTGATGGACGAGCCTCACTCACCCGACCATAAGCCCTAACTCCTGCGATCGCTGCACTTTAACCCTGAAAGTAAAAAAGGAGTTATAGGTATTGTTCGTTGTAGCTTTTAATTTACTTTATCTTGAGCTTAATTTGAAAGAATAGGAAAATTGTGTTTCCCATTGCAACCTACCGTGAAAGAAAATTCAAACTTGCATAACCCAAACAGATTCCCCGGCTAAAATTTCTTTTGTCCCTGTTGGCACAATGGCTAAACCGTTGGTTTGGGCGAGGTTGATTAAGTTGCCCGAACTATGACTTCCCCCGGCTAACTTAAACTCATATTGCCCCTTTTCTAAGGTTAGCTTGCCCCACAAATAAGCATCCCGTTTGCCTGCGCCTTTGAGGGAATGAGCCGTTTTTGCGGGGACAAAATGAGGCCGCCAATTGTCTTTTAACCCGGATAACTTTTTCAAGGCGGGTTGGACAAATCGCCAGCAACTCACCAACGCCGAAGCGGGATTACCAGGAATGCCAAAATACAAGCAAGGTTTCCCGGTTTTGTTGGTGTTGAATGTTGCCACAGTTAGGGGTTTACCGGGTTTAATAGCAACGGTGCGAACGCGAATTTCGCCGCCAAGTTCCTGTAAAATTTTACCAACAAGGTCGTATTCGCCGACAGAAACGCCCCCGGTTGATAAAACAATATCTGCGGTGGAGATGGCGTAAGCAATGGTTTCTCTCAGCTTGTCTTCGCGATCGCGCACGATTCCCAACGGCAAGGGAATGCCCCCCATTTGCGCGACAAAGGCGGTAAGGGCATATTGGTTAGAATCGACAATTTGACCCGGTTGTAGGGGCTGATCTATCGGGACTAGCTCATCTCCGGTGGAGAATAGGGCAATGCGGGGTTGGCGATAAACGGTAACTTCGGTACATTGGGCGGCGGCGAGGACGGCCATTTCTGCGGCTTTGATGGGGATTCCTGGTGAAAGTAAGGGATTTCCAGCTTGATAAAATGAAGCCCGATGGCGCACAAATTCTCCGGCTTGGGGTGCTTGCAGAATTTTAACGGTATTTTCGGATTTTTCAGTATTTTCCTGCATAACTACCGTATCTGCCCCGTCTGGCATAATTGCCCCGGTAAAAATGCGAGCCGCTTGTCCGGGCTGGAGGGTTTTTTGAGGTTGATACCCTGCCGGAATTTCTTCAACAATTTCTAAAGTTGTGGGGGTTGTTTCCACATCAGCAAAACGCACAGCATAGCCATCCATTGCCGAATTATCCCAATGGGGAAAATCTAACTGACTGATGACGGGAGTGGCGAGAATGCGGTTGAGACTTGCCCCCAAATTCAGGGTTTCTACATCCCGCTTGGCATCAAACTCGCCCACGAGGTCGAGAATAATGGCTTCAGCTTGTTCGACAGGCAACATAGAAAAATCGTCCTAAAATCAATTTTGTTAAATGATTGGGATTATTGAAAAGGTTTCGGAATCGAAAAAATAAAAGGATAAAATGACGCAAAATCATTTTACCCTTGGGCTTTGAAGTTTATCGCGATCGCGCTGAGATTATGAGGCGGCTTCAAGTTGATCGAGACGTAGCCACATCCCCGGTGTGGGGACATAAAATTTCACAAAAGCATAGTCCCCTTCAATCTCGACAATTTCCCCTTTACTTTTAAATAGATAATCGGGAAAACGGGTATCGCTGGCGAGGGCTTCGCTGCTATTTTCCAGCTTTTCGCGGACGGCGTGAACTAAACTACCTTTTTTGATTTTTGCTGCCATAATCTGAAGTTATTTTAAGAAAACGCTTTTGCTCTGATTGTGCCATAGAATCACCTCCGCGCGGGGGTTAGATGATGCCTTCGAGTTCGAGTTGCTCGATCATTTGTAAGCCTTGGGGATCCCCTAAACGCAGTAAGGCGGCTCTTGCGTCTTCGGTTACGCCCACATCTTCATCTTCTACCAGGGCTTCGATCAAAGCATCAATGGCGGTGGCATAAACCACATTAGAAGGCAATTCTCGACATAATTGACCGATGGCCCAAGCGCAGTTACTCCGCACGGCGGCAATGGGGTCGCGACGCAAGCCTTGGATTAAGGCAGGAATGGCTTTGATGATGTCGTCATAATCGAGTTTGGCAATTTGGGCGAGGCCACTTGCGGCCCACAAACGCACGGCGGAGATGTCGTTGATGAGGGCTTGGGTGAGGGGTTCGAGGGAACGGCGATCGCGACAATTCCCTAACGCCCAAACTACGCCTTTGCGAACATAACCGTTCCAATCGCGATGATACCGATGAATGAGGGGGTCTACGGCATCGGGGGAGGGGTTGCGACCCAGGGCATAAGCGGCACTAACGCGAGCGAGAGGACAGACTTCTTCTAACATTTCGATCAGGTAGGGAATGGCTCGCTCGTCTTGAATTTCGCTAAAGGCACGGGCGGCCACCATGCGCTGTTGTGTCTCAGACGACTGTAGCAACGCCAGCATTGCCTCGGAATTAGGTTTTTGGGCTTCCGAGGCCTCCACGGGTTCCATCTTGTCCAGTGGGCTTTCAAACTCGCTGTCGTCAAAGTCAAAATCGAGTACGCTGAGGTCGTCTTCGTTCATCGGGAACTTGAATGGGGAACTTGAAACTCAAAAAGCCAACGCGATCGCCCTAAAGCTTTCGGCAGCCTTTCTTCACTTTATAATCCATTGAGGGGTTTTAGCATCAACCAGGATTGGGTTTGGAAGCCCAAACGCTGATATAGGGCGATCGCGGCTTGATTCTGACAAAAAACGTGCAATCCCATTTGGCGATCGCCCCGCTTTTGGGCCCAGGTTTGGGCTTGCTGCATCAGTTGTTGGCCTAATCCTTGGCGGCGGTGGGCGGGTTTGACGTACAGTAAGAAAATATGGGCGTAGCGATCGCCTTGGGCTTGATCGACTCCGTTTCCAACCCAAATACACCCCACTTTCTTAGCCGTGGTGTTTTCGGGAAAAGCCCACCACAAAGGCGTTTCTACGGAAAAATACTGCTCGATCGTCCGGGCTAGATGAGAGAAGTCTTGCACCTCCGGGAAAAGTTCTTGGTAAGTCAAGGTCATAAACCGCAACAACAAGGCGCGATCGACTCCCGAACCCCTTTGGATACGATAGCTCAAACCTGTCACGAATGGAGCGCGATCGTCACCACCGGGACAATGCCGAGATCGTCTACAGGGGCAGGGGCGGCTAAATCCGAGGGCAGGAAAATCCGCGCACTCACGGCTACCAAGGCGATTATAAATATTAATACCACAAATAAAGGGGCAATGTATTGACGAAAAAAGGACATCTTTTTATTTCAAGAGGAATTGCTGTTTTTAGTTTACCGGATCGACGCGATCGACAGCATCCTCTGAGACAAGCCTTAGTTTCGAGTGTTTTTTTAACAATCGAGGGTGTGTTGGACTTCCCAACTGGAAATATGAGCCGTATAATCGTTCCACATTTGATGTTGTAGCTTGAGATAAGCTGATATAAAAGGTTCGCCTAACAGGGGAGACAAAACGCGATCGCCCTCCAAACAACGCAGGGCATCGAGTAAATTAGGAGGAAGGCGTTTTACCTTGTCTGAGGGTACAGGATCGGTATAATTATTATTATCGTAGCGGGGGCCCGGATCGCGTTTATTCTCGATGCCGTCTAAGCCTGCGGCGGTAAGGGCTGCGGGTAACAGATAAGGATTCACAGCACCATCGGCCAAGCGTAACTCAAAGCGTCCCGGATCGGGAATGCGGATGGCATGGGTGCGATTATTGCCACTATAACTCACGGTATTGGGCGACCAAGTAGCCCCGGATCGGGTTACGGGGGCGTTAATGCGTTTGTAGGAGTTGACGGTGGGGTTGGTAATGGCACAAAGGGCGATCGCGGAATGCAAAACACCGCCAATAAATTGATATCCTAAAGAAGATAAACCGAGTTCCCCTTCGGAATCGAGAAATAAGTTGGTTTTCCCGGTGGTATCCCAAACAGAAAGATGAGTGTGACAGCCATTCCCGGTGAGGTGGCTAAAGGGTTTGGGCATAAAGGTGGCTCGGAACCTGTGTTTTTCGGCGATGCTTTTCACCATATACTTGAAAAAGGCGTGGCGATCGGCGGTAATGAGGGCATTGTCGTAAGTCCAGTTCATTTCAAACTGGCCGTTTGCGTCTTCGCGATCGTTTTGATATGCTCCCCAACCGAGGGCTAACATCCCGTCGCAAATTTCGCGGATCACTTCAAAGCGACGCATCAGGGATTCTTGATCGTAGCAGGATTTGGGGCTGCGATCGCGAGGATCGGAAATATTCTCCCCACTGGGATCGACGAGAAAATACTCGCATTCAACGCCAGTTTTGATTTGATAACCCTTGGCTTGGGCTTTTTCTAGAATCCGTTTGAGGACGACGCGGGGGGTTTGTTCGAGTAATGTACCATCGACGCGACATAAATCTGCGGGTAGCCAAGCCACTTCCGGTTTCCACGGCAGTTGGAATAAGCTGTTAGCATCTGGTACGGCGAGGATGTCTGAGTCTGCGGGGGAGAGGTCGAGCCAAGTGGCAAATCCAGCGAATCCTGCGCCATTTGCCGCCATTGTGTCGATACTTTGCGCCGGAACGAGTTTGGCTCGTTGCACGCCAAAGAGATCGGTAAAGGAAATGAGAAAATATTTAATGTCGCGATCGCGTGCAATTTCAGACAGAGGTTGAGTCATTTTAGTAATCAGTAATCAGTCGTCAGTAATCAGTTATCAATGATTCGCGATCGCGATTGGTTATGGTTGCTACAAATTCTCAATCTGCCAGCAATTCTCGGACAGATTCGCGAATAAACTGCTCGTCTGGGGGATTTTGATACGGATTTCCGGCGCGATGTCCCCAAATCGAGTTTATGGGACGATATACGGCGTTAGGAATTAAATCTGCTTCGGCTTGACAGTCTTCGGGGGTAAAGTAAAGGTCGGTGGTAGCTGGCATAATTAAGGTTTTAGCGGTAATATCAGCCAGGGCTTGGGTATAGTTGCCTTGATAAATGGGATTGTCGCTAACATCGCAGTGTAGCCAAGTGTCAATCATGGCAATGAGATCGTGGGGATTGCGTTTGCGATAATTGGCTTCCCAGGCTTGCACTAAGTATTCATCGAGATTGTTATAACCCAGTTGCTCGAAAATTCGTTGGCGATAATAGGGTTGAGAAGCGGCCCAACTGGCGTATATTAAGGCATAGGTGCGAAAGCCGCGATCCGGGGTTGTGGTAAACTTTGTACCGTCCCAAGCCGGATCGCTCGTCAGTGCCGATCGCAAGCTTTTGAGGAAAATTTTATTATGGGGGGTGGTGCGGGCTGTACCGCAAAGGGCTACAATTCGTTGGACGCGATCGCTTCTCGGCAATACTCCCCAATGATAGGCTTGTTGCGCCCCCATAGACCAACCGTACACCAAGGCTAGGGTTTCAATGCCAAAGACTTGACGCAGCAAAATGTCTTGGGCGCGGATATTATCAAAATGGGTGAAATAAAACCCCTGTTCGGCTAATTTAACGCGATCGCAATTACTCGGCGAACTCGACAAACCATTGCCAAACATATTGGGAATAATGATAAACCATTGGGTCGGATCGAGGATGCGATCGCGCCCAATTAACCAATCAATATCCCCGTGTTGCGCTCCATAAGAAGTTGGGTAGAGAATAACATTATCGCGGGCTGAGTTGAGTTTGCCGTAGGTTTGATAGATAATTTGGACTTGGGGTAAAACAGCGCCACATTGCAACTCAAAGTCATTTAAAATCAAGCTTGCTGGGGCATTCATGCTATTTTCTGCCCGAAATTCGCCACAATCTCCCGATTCACTTTAATATAGCCCGATTCGAGATGGACAAAATATTGCTTTAACCCTTGGTGGGCTGTGGGAAGTTGGTGGAAGGGAATCGACGGATAAAGATGATGTTCGACATGAAAGGGCATATTCCACATCAACAAGCGAATCGGCAACAGCGTCAGGGTTGTGCGGGTATTCGTCAAGGGATTATCATCAAGACTGCAATCGGTATGTTCTGCCAGCAAAATATACCGCAACAGGGGTTGTCCGACAGCAAGGGGTAGCACCCAGTACCAAAACATAGCCAAGGGATGACCCAGTATAATCGAGAGGGCGATCGCACTGCCATAAACCGCCAATTGGATGCGCGTTGAGCGAATTACCGCAGTATGGGCGCTTTCGGGAAGAAAGAAATAATCCTGCAACTGTCCCGTCGCAACCTTAAAATGTCCGCGAATTTTACCCATCCACCACGGTAAACCGCTAACCTGCCAAAGATACTCTAACAAGCTTGTGGGCTTGGGGTCGCACAATTCTGGGTCTTTTCCTGGAATTTGCGTGTAGCGGTGATGCCACTGATGATACCGTCGAAAGAAAGTACTGTTATAACAGGACAGCAACCCCGCAAACCAAGCCACCCCGTCGCTCAGACGACGACTCGCGAAAGCGGTACGATGGACGCATTCGTGGAGGGGTGCGAACATCGTCGCCATGCTAGAACCATAGACGATCAGAGCCGGAATTGCCAAGAAAAGGTTATGGGTGCGGGTTATTGCCCAAATATAACCACTAATGGCCATAATGCTGAGGTGAATCCCTAGCCGCAACAAGCCTTGTAAATCAGACTTTTGGTTTAATTCTTTTAGTTGGTCAGCCGCCAGGGATTGACGGGGTTTAAATGGCGGCTTGGGGGGATTTTCGAGGGTATTACTAACCATAATGATTTTCCTAAATAAACGCAGTCTCGCTTACTTGTTATAACAAGTTGTCTTGATTCTAAATTGTAAGCCCTCATTGCCAAAAATCTGTAATCTTCGTTACAAATTTAGCGGCAGTGGGGTTTTTTCAGTTATCAGTCATCAGTTATCAGTCATCAGTTACCAGTTACCAATTACCAATTAAAGAGTTGTAGCAATAACCAACAACCAACAACCAACAACTAATAACCAATAACCAACAACCAACAACAAATAACCAATAACAAATGACCAAACTACATATTTTGATTTCTGAAAAACTCCGTCGTCAAATTCTCAACGGGACTTATCAACCGGGGGAACAACTACCCAGCGAGCGTCAACTGATGGAGAGTTTTAAAGTTAGCCGTATTACGATTCGACGAGCGATTAGTAATTTAGTGAATCAGGGTTTAGTGGAATCTCAACAAGGGAAAGGGGTATTTATTACCCATCGTCAGAAAGTTACTTATTCCCTTTCAAGTCCTCTGATTTTTTTAGAACAGGATATGCAACGTCAGGGAGTTGACTTTGTTAGCCAGAATTTAGTTTTTGAAGAAATTTTAGCGCCTAAAGATGTTCAAATTGCTCTCAATTTACCCGGAGAACAACCGTCAGTTTATCTTCAGAAAAAGTTGTTTCTAATTAATAATGCTCCTGGGGGCATTGATATTACTTATATTGTGCCAGAGTTGGGAAAAACTTACGCCCAAGCGCTACAGAAAGAAATGACTTTTCCTCTGTTAGAAAAGCAGGGCGTTACGATCGAGCGTCTTGACTCTGTTTTAGAATGTACTTATGCCGATCGCGAAACGAGCGAGTATTTAGAAGTCAATCTGGGTCATCCTTTGCTGGTGTTTCGCTACACGGCTTTTACCGCAGAAAACCGCCCAATTTTACAAGGAGAATCTTTATCTAGAGGCGATCGCTTCTGTTATTCTTTAACTATTTCTCGCGATCGCCCTCTGATTTAAATAGGTTCAGGATCGGGGCTAATATGTTCGAGAATAATCTCTAATGTTTCTCCTTTCAGCCATTTATTGCGTACTGCTAATTCTCCCAAAGGAACTTGGTTTTGCTTGTATTCTTGAATTAAAATATTAATTTGTTCGTCACTTAACAAGCCTGATTCTTTTAAACATTGACTCATAGAAAGATGGTTTTTGGTTGTTTCAAAGTCTAATAATGTTGCAAAAAACTCGACAGTTTCCGCTTTGAGCCAGTTTTGTCGAACGACAATTTCACCAAAACGTAAATTTGGCGATTTTCGTTTGATTTCTAAAGCTTGCTCGACTTGGGTTCGAGATAATAATCCCGCATCTTGGAGAATGTTACCAATGCGTCGTTCCGGTCGAGGTGTTGTATATTCAAGAATGACATCTAGGGTTTGTGATTTGATTAAACCGTCGCGAACTGCAATTTCTCCGATGGGGATTTTACTACTTTTTGCTTCTTGACTTAAGACTTGTAGTTGTTCTTGATTAAGGAGTCCAGAGCGTTGTAAATAACGACTCATGGGCCAATTACAATTGTTAAAACTTCCGATTAATAAATCAGCGAAAAACTCAACGGTTTGTCCAGTTAACCATCCTTCTTTGATGACAATTTCACCAAAGCGTTTTTGAGGAGATTTTTGTTTGATCGAGAGGATTTTCTGGACTTGCTCGCGCGTCAGTAAGCCTGCTTCTTCTAAAAGTTGACCGATGCGACGTTGATAGCGATAGAGGTTCAGTTTTTGTTGTAAGATGAGCCAGAAAAAGGGGACAGAATCGACGAGATAACGCTTCCAAAGACGACCGGGTTCTGAGAGTAACCGATGCAACCATTCTATCCCTAAACGGCTCATCCATTGGGGCGATCGCTGGCGGTTTCCGGCTTCAAAGTCAATGGTTGCGCCAATGGCTAAAAAGACTTTAACATGAGTAAAGCGATCGCGATATTTGTAAATCCATTTTTCTTGTTTCGGCGCACCAACGCCAATGGCTAAAACCGTTGCACCGGAATCGTCGATCATTTGAATAATGCGATCGCATTCTTCTTCGTCTTTTTCAAAGCCAAATGGTGGCGAATAAGTACCAACAATCATCTCGCGACCGACTTTTTTGTTAATATTATCTTTGGCGCGATCGGCAACTCCTTCGGCGGCTCCGAGTAGAAAGATTTTAACACTTTCGTCGTTTTTATAATATTCATAAAAAGCGGGAAATAAATCCGATCCAGATATTTTTTCTTGAATAGGTTTTCCCAAAAAGTTGGAAATATACATCAAAACCTGACTATCGCAAGTGATGTAATCGGCAATTTTGTAAACGTCATAAAATTCTGGGTCTTTTTGAAGTTTCACCAGATGATCGACGTTAGGGGTAAATACAATCCCGCCATCTTTTAATTTAGCGAGTAAATCTTGACTCGCAATATTATCAATAGCAACGTTTAAAATTTTAATCGAACTCATCGAGCAACCTTGGTTATAAATATTTAGTTTTGAAGTCGTTTAAAATATTGATGAGCGATCGTGTGGGAAAACACTATATTATTTTGTACAACAAAAAAACAAGATGCACTTCCGTAATATTACGGAAACCCTAGAGTTATATTCCGATATTGCTGCCGAATTCTCTTGTTGTCAAGAGTGAGAGGGTGCCAGTCTTACCGATCGTTATTATAATGGACGCGAGTCCCGGCCCACTGCAATTTTTCCCGCAAAATGGCATAAAATGAATAATTTTCTCGGAGAACAATAAACTTTGCTTGACAATCTGCCATTCTCACTCGGACTCGTTGTTCGGGCCAAATTGTCGTTGCGAGAATACCATCTGTCCAGAGTTTAATATTTAACTCGCGATCGCCCAGGGGAAAAATATTCACCACCGATCCGGGAGGGAAAATAATCGATCGCGACGATAAACTCAACGGACAAATGGGAGTCACCGCGATCGCCTCCATCCCGGCGTGTAAAATCGGTCCGTTAGCCGAAGCATTGTAACAAGTCGAACCCGTGGGAGTCGCCACAATCAAGCCATCCCCATGATACTGATCGACAATGGCCCCATCGACTTCCATTTCTAAAAGACAGGTGGGCATACGGTCAATACTAGCGGGTTTGACGCACATTTCGTTCAAACACAAAAAAGGCTCGCTCATGCGTTCTGAAGCCAGCTTTGTGCCTTCAAATACCCCCGCTTGTAGCATCATCCGACGCTGTACCGCATAGCGATCGCCCAGTAACCGCTTCCACACCGCTTCGGTATCTTCAAATAACTCAAAGGGTTCAGTCAAAAAGCCCAAATGTCCCCCCACATTAACCGCTAACATTGGGATGTCATAAGGGGCAAGATGGCGGGCTGCTGCGAGAATTGTACCATCTCCGCCTAAAATAACAGCTAAGTCTATTTTTTGGCTAGAAGAAGCTAAAAATACCGGATAAGGATTATCTTTCGGGCCACTTGGCCCCATTAAAACCTGACAACCTAATTTTTCCAGTTGACGCGCACAGGTTTCGGCCCAAGATTTACTCGGATGACTGTCAATTTTGTAAACGATAATGGCGTAATTTAGCTGCACTCCCTTTCAATCCTGAGTTCGTGTCCGATTTCCGAATTTAAGTATTTTCTGGTAAATTAGGATTCGCTGCTAAAACTTTTGATACTTTTTTCAAAATTAGGTAAACGTTGCTCAAATTGATCTGCTGTTGTGGCGTAGATTGTAATCCACAAGCGTTCTGTGTCTGGGACAAAATACATTAACGGTTGTATTATTGTACCTTCGACTTCATCTTGTACGACAATCCGACCCATTTCGCGATCGCCCACCTGAACCACTCCTTGCTCGATCACTTCTACCCCGGTACTGAGTTGTTCGGCAGTTTGACGGGTAAAATCTTCTAGGGAGACTTCTGAGGGTTTTTCGACGGGAATGACGTTGACGTTGGTAATTTGAGCCTCTGGCGAAACATTAGGATCGAAGGCTAACAAGGCGATCGCGGCAGGATTTTGGCGAATGGCTTGGAGTTGTTGAGCGTATTCTGATCCAATTTCGTTGAGTCGGGCTTCGAGTTCATCGAGATCGGTACTGGGGTTGCCGCCTTCGTATTCTGGCGGTAAAGCGAGGGAAACTCCTTCTCCTTGAATCTTTTGCCAATCAGTCTGATTTTCACTTATATTTGAGCGAGTTTGGGGCGGTTCGGGGTTGGTTGCGTTTTGACAACCCGTGAGGGTTAGTAGCAATAAACAACTCGCGATCGCGCTAGATTTTAAAATTCGCATTAATAATTAAGGGGTTACAAATTCAACCATTGAGTTACTGAAGCGGG
This sequence comes from Spirulinaceae cyanobacterium, assembly GCA_046541115.1. GTDB lineage: Bacteria > Cyanobacteriota > Cyanobacteriia > Cyanobacteriales > Spirulinaceae > Jaaginema. The sequence goes on from JBKHDX010000036.1 coordinate 17,598, forward strand.
AACGGGTAATAAAATCACGACTAAAATGGTCAAGGCGATTAAACCCAAGATATCGCGCTTGGTATCCAACTCTGTGACATCATTCAGGGCAGGTTCGTCCAAAATGGGCATAAACAGTAAAATAATCGCCCAAATCAGGAATTCTTGGTGAATGAAAGACAATCCAAGTAATAATAACCGGGCTACTTGACCAATTCCGGCGGCGGTACGCTGGCCAAACATGGCATGAACAATATGACCGCCATCGAGTTGTCCGACGGGCATTAAATTCAAGGCGGTGACGATAATACCGAGATACCCCGCGATCGCTAACGGATGCAGATCGAGCGCCGTTCCGGGGGTTAATTCTGCCCCTAGGGCCATTTTACTCGCCACGGCGATAAAGAAAGAAAACCGGGGATCGAGGGAATCAAAATTAAACAAACTGGTTTCTTCTCCGGCGGGTATGACTTCCGACAAGGAGAGGCCCCAAATTAAAATCGGTAACGCCACGATAAAGCCCCCCAACGGCCCGGCAATCGAGGTATCAAACAAAGCCCGACGATTGGGAACCGGCGATCGCATTTGGATAAACGCCCCAAACGTGCCGATAAAGAAGGGAATGGGGATAAAGTAAGGCAGGGTTGCCCGGATTTTATAGTGAATCGCCGTGAGATAGTGACTGAGTTCGTGAACTCCTAAAATAGCCATTAATGCCAGACTATAAGGCAAACCTTGGCGTAATAAGCTGGTTTGAGATTGCCATTCTTCCGGGGTGACTCCGGCCAGGGTTGCCCCGGCCAAAGTTGTGGTAAATAAAGTAATAACCACAAGGGCGATCGCCAAACCCGGCCGAGTCAGAGTTTCATCTTGGTCTTGGCGTTTGCTTTTTGACCAGCGATTGGGAATGAGGGCGAAAAAGGGACGATTTTTTGCGCCTTCTTGGAAAACAATCACAAAGCGATCGCCAAATTTCCCTTCAATATTGTTACGAATGGTTTGATAAGCCACTTCGGGATTAGCCCGCAGCCGACCGCGACACAAAATTGCCTGGGGATGGTAATCTAAGTTTTGCAAATAATAAGTTCCCCAAGGAAAGCAATTTCGCAACTCTTTTTCTTCGGCATCTGAAATGGGTCGCACTTGCGGAGGAGGCGTTTTAGAGTCTTTGGTCAGGTCGATAGCCGGGCGATCTTGACCGGGGGTTTCCCTGGACTTCGGTAATTCCCGCCGTCGCGCGTGAATTAAATAGTGATACAGCAACGGACAAATAATGAATAAGCCCAAAACGCCAAACCAAGCCTCTGGGGGTAAGTTTTGACTTTCACCGTCAATGGCTAACATCAAAAACGTCAGGACAAACGGCGGAGTCATCAGTACAATCCACAACAACCAAATTGGCGTGCGGGTGAGGGGTGCAACACTCTGTTTTAAAATTGAGTAAGTTACAGCGCTCACGAAGCCCAAAAAGATTAGAAGAAAAAATTCCATAATAGAAGCTAAATTTGCTTAAAACCAAACACGCCTTTTGCGGGATTGTCTTTGTTTTGACGGCTTTCCCTCTACTCAACCCTGACCGATCGGGTCAATGGGTATTGCTCAACAGATTGTGAATTTATGTCACTCTTTTATTCTGACGAATCTCAAGCTAATTGGCCTAATGCACTCACCGGAACAACAGCTAAATTACTCAATCCGGTTTTTGAGTTTATTTTTGCTTTTTCACCGAATCGAGAAACCCTCGGAGGGACAGCCTATCTTATTGTAGAAAAAGCTGGCAATATCCTGATCGATTGTCCGAGTCCAAATCCCGAAATTGCAGATTTTATCGCCGAGATGGGGGGAATCGCTTGGCTAGTCCTAACCCATCGCGGTGGCATTGGCAGTAATGTTAAAGCATTGCAAGCTAAATTTGGCTGCGCGATCGCCATCCAAGAACAAGCCGCTTATTTACTGCCCCAAGTGGAAGTTACGCCCTTTGCCTCAGAATTGACTCTGAGCGACGATTGCACCGTTTTCTGGACTCCGGGCCATTCTCCTGGCTCAAGTTGCCTGTATTGCGCCCGAAATGGCGGTATTTTGTTTACGGGACGGCATCTACTGAGCCATCCGGTGAACTCAGAAGCAGCGACAGAAGGCTTCGCGATCGCGCCGTTGCGTCGTCCAAAAACTTTTCACTGGCCGCGACAACTCCAAAGTGTTGAAGCTTTAAAAAAGCGCTTTTCTCCCGAAACTTTAGAATATCTATGCCCAGGGGCGAATATTGGCTTTTTGCGGGGGGCTGTCGCGGTAAAAGACGCTTATCACCATTTGAGTGCCATCGATTGCCAGGCACTACGTCACGCTAAAATCATTAGCTAAGATTTAAGTCTATTATGGACCCTTGCGAAATCCAAGAACTCGGTGCATCCCTCCGACGCATTGACCCCAAACTGATCGTCCCAGAAACCCCGTCCGGTACGATGCGGGTGTGGTATCAAGGGGGCGAGTTGTACTTCGATTTGTTTGTGGATTTGCACGAGGGGGAAGTGGAGTGGTTTCAGTTTACCCTGCGGGGTCGTTCCCTATTGTGGAGTCGTCAGGATGACCCCAGTACCTTTAGAGAGTCTCCTTGGCAAACCGGACAAACCAACGAACTGCAAACCGAAGATGTAACCTTTCACCCCGCGAGTAAAGTTGTGACGAGCGATCGCGCCTTTAACCATTCTTTACTGGCTTTAACCAAAGCTATCCTCGCAACCCGGGATGACGATCCGATTTTAGTCAAAGTTTTTAAAATTTGTAATGGTTCCCTTGCTTAATTTTGTAGACACTTTCATTGAATTTATATAAACGACTGTAAAGTAATGTCACTTGAAATGTTTACCTTGAATTAAGGCTGATTGCTCTCGATTAAATGGCAATCGCAGTGGCATTATTCTATTTCTCTCTGGGGATTGTGAGTGAAATCAATCTCTTAATCGATCGAACCAACCCACAAAATGGCAATAAAGATAGTAAAATTATTATTAAGATTAACGTCTGTAATCCGAAATTACGATTCTATCTCTCTAAAAGATAATGACCCTCAACTACAGTTGTGACCCAGGTTAGCCGTTACTATTTCACCTACCAAAACTTAATAAAAATTTAGATTATTTCGCCAGCCCTGGAAAACAGGAGGATATCATGAACCGCGATCGCCACCAACCCCTAACACATAAGCCCCATACCCCTTTACCTTTAATTCCTCAAGAAGCCCTTAATACCTTAGGCCGCATCCAGCCCCACGGGATGCTTTTGGTCATTGACAAAGAGACCTTCAAAATCATTCAAATCAGTCAAAATATTGAATCTTTTTTAGGCGTTTCCAGTTTAACCTTACTCAATCGCCCTCTGACAGAATTATTCGATGAAACCGCGATCGCTTCGTTCCAACAAGCCCTAGACCAGCAAACTCTACCCACCGCAATTCCTTTAAAAATTACCCGTTTTCAAGTTAAAAAATCTCAAGAATTCAATGCTTTGATTCAAGAGAATGACGGGGGAATTATTATTGAAATTGAACCCAGTAATACTGAAGATCGCAGTAGTTTTATTAATTTTTATCAACAAATTAAATCTTCAGAACTCCGCATCCGTCAAGCGCAAGATTTACAAGCTTTATGCCAAATTGCCGTTGAAGAAATTCAGCACTTAACCGGATTGGATCGGGTGATGATGTATCGCTTCAACGAGCAAAACAATGGGCGTGTTTTGGCCGAGGTAAAACGCCGGAATTTACAATCTTTTTTCGGTTTAAATTTCCCGGCATTAGATATTCCTGAAGCAGCCCGTCAGCTTTTTTGTGAAATTGGTATCCGCACAATTGTTGATATTCGCGCCGAACCTGCGGTTATTATACCCCAGAAAAATCCTCTGACCCAAAAACCGCTTGATTTGAGCCATGCAATTTTACGCGGGGTTTCGGCTTGTCATATTCAATACCTCAAAAATATGGGAGTTTCGGCTTCGGTTTCCATTCCTGTAATGAAAGACAATCAGTTATGGGGTTTGATTGCTTGTCATCATTACACTCCTAAATCTTTATCCTACGAAGTACGCTCGGCTTGCGAACTTTTAGGTCGTTACATTTCTGCCGAATTAGCCACAAAAAATAATAGCGAAGATTACGATTATCAAATTCAATTAAATTCTATTCAAGCCAAGCTGACTGAATATATGTCTACCGAAGAAGATTGGAGTCAGGGCTTGATTCAAGACAATCCAAATTTACTAGATTTAGTCACCGCAACTGGGGCAGCAATTTGGAATAATGGGGACTGTACTGTTATTGGAGAAACTCCTCCTGAAGACGCGATCGCGCAGTTGGTTTCTTGGTTAAGCCAAGACCATGCTCGCGACTCCGTGATTCATACCAATTCTCTGCGAGAAATTAATACCATTTACGCAGAATATAAAGCGATCGCGAGTGGAATGTTAGCAATTTCTTTATCCGAACAAAAAGATAAATATATCCTGTGGTTCCGTCCCGAAGTTATTCAAACGGTGACTTGGGCTGGCGATCCTAAACAATCATTACAAGCCGATGCTCAAGGCAATATTACCTTATCTCCGCGTCAATCTTTTGAGTTGTGGAAAGAATCAGTACGGTTTACCTGTTTAGCCTGGAAATCTCCAGAAATTGCGGCGGCTAAAGGATTAAAAACTGCCATTCAGCGCTTAACCTTACGACGAGCCGATAAACTCAGCCAACTCAATAAAGCCCTCCAAGAATCAGAACGACGAGAACGAGAAAAAGCCACCCAATTAGAAGCAGCTTTAAACGAATTACAAACTATTCATACCCGCTTGGTTCAAACTCATACTCAACTGATTCAAAGTGAAAAAATGTCGAGTTTGGGTCAGTTAGTCGCGGGGGTGGCCCACGAAATTAATAATCCTGTTAACTTTATTTACGGTAATTTAGTTCATACCGAAGAATATATCCGTGATATCTTAGAAGTTATAGAAACCTACAGTCATCACTATCCCGAACCTCACGAAAAAATTGTCGATTTAGTCGAAGAAGTCGAACTTGATTTCTTGATTGAAGACCTACCGAAAATGATCGGTTCGATGAAAGTGGGTGCAAGTCGGATTCGGGAAATTGTTCATTCTTTACGCACCTTCTCGCGACTGGATGAAAGTGAAACCAAAGGGGTTAATATTCACGAAGGTATTGACAGCACATTGTTAATTTTAAATAATCGCTTGAAAGCGCGATCGGATCGACCTGCAATTAACGTCATCAAAGAATATGGCGATTTACCTTTAATTGAATGTTACCCCGGCCCGCTCAATCAAGTATTTATGAATTTGCTGGTTAATGCCATTGATGCGATTGAAGACTATAATCAGAATTTTACTCGGGCAGAATTGTGCTTATCTCCGGGACAAATTACCATTCGTAGCGAAACCTACACCCCTGAAGATACGGCAGAAAAATGGGCGAAAATTACGGTAACTGATACTGGAGGTGGTATTTCCCCAGAAGCCAAAAATCGCTTATTTGACCCGTTTTACACGACAAAACCGATTGGTAAGGGTACGGGGATGGGTTTAGCCATCAGCTATCAAATTATCACCGAAAAACACGGCGGTTCTTTAGATTGCGAATCGATTCCCGGTCAAGCCACGACGTTTACTATTAAAATTCCCGTCCAAGGGACGCGATCGCTATCTCAGAAGTCAGTGGTTTGTTCGGTGTAAGCAACAGGCTACACTTTGAAAAAGTGTTGTAAACTCGACAATTTTTCATGGCTCTGTTACTTGATTCTGCAATTTTATCTGAAGCTCAAACCGCTTTACAGTGGGGGTGGGTCAAAGGGATTACTACCAATCCTACCATCCTCGCTCAAAGCGATTTATCTGCCGCTGTCACCCTCGAAAAGTTAGCAGCTTTGCAACCGGGGGAGTTGTATTACCAACTCACCTCTTCGGATTTTGACAGCATGATGCAAGAAGGCCGCAAAGCTCGCGATATCATTGGCGCTGAAACCATCTTAAAAGTCCCGGCAACCCTGGTGGGCTTCCAAGTCGTGTCCCACCTTGCCCCAGAGATTCCCTGCGCGGTCACGGCGATTTATCAGGGTTCTCAGGCGGCGATCGCGGCGGAGTCTGGGGCAAAATACGCGATCGCCTATGTCAATCGCGCCACTCGCTTTCTCGGAAACGGCAACAAGCTAGTGGGGGAAATGTCCCGGATTTTACAGGGAAGCAATACCGAAATCCTAGCCGCAAGTATTAAATCTCCTGACGAGGCTGCGGGGGCTTTGCAAGCGGGGGCCCATCATCTCACGCTACCTTTTAAAATGTTACAGGCGATCGCGACCCACGAACTATCCGAGCAAACGGTAGCCGAATTTGCCGAAAAAGGCTGTGGGATTTAGGGTAATCGAGGAGTTAGTTTATCTCCCAATTTACTGGTTTTAGGCAGTGGGCAGTAGGCAGTAGGGAGTAGGAAAATTAAAGTATTCTAACCTCGTCTTCGAGTGACCGACTTAACTAGCGAAAAACCAATAACCAATAACCAGTATCATCAGGAACAAACTTTTCCCTTGGATGCTGATAACTGATAACTGATAACTGATAACTGAAATGACTGTATTCCAAGACGAACGCCTGCTTTTCACTCCTGCAACCCCGAATAACAACCCAATTCCCCTCATTTTCGCTTTTCCCAATGAATATACCATTGGGATTACCAGTTTAGGATATCAAATTGTTTGGGCAACTTTAGCGGCGCGATCGGATGTACAAGTCAGTCGCTTGTTTACCGATATTGCCGAAACGCTACCCCGCAATCCCGAACTTTTAGGCTTTTCCGTTTCTTGGGAATTAGACTATATTAATATTCTCAACTTACTAGAATCTTTAGATATTCCGATTCATGCCTCTTTACGGGAAGAATCTCATCCCCTTGTTTTCGGCGGTGGCCCAGTTTTAACTGCCAATCCCGAACCCTTTGCCGCCTTTTTTGATGTAATTTTATTAGGGGATGGTGAGAACCTTTTAGATGAATTTATTAATGCTTATCAAGAGGTTAGAAATGCCCCTCGCGGCGAAAAGTTACGCCATTTAGCCCAAGTTCCAGGGGTTTATATTCCTAGTTTATATCGTGCCATTTATAGCGATATTGAAGGCGAAATCGACCGCATCGAACCCTTAGATTATAATATCCCGCCCTTTATCCAAAAACAAACCTATCGGGGTAATACATTATCTGCTTCTACCGTAGTTACAGAAAAAGCAGCTTGGGAAAATATTTATATGGTAGAAGTAGTGCGGAGTTGTCCCGAAATGTGCCGCTTTTGCCTCGCGAGCTATTTGACTTTACCCTTTCGGACAGCGAGTTTAGAAGCGTCTTTAATTCCAGCAATTGAAAAAGGTTTAAAGGTAACAAATCGCTTGGGTTTATTGGGTGCGTCGGTTACTCAACATCCCGAATTTGAGACATTACTTGATTATATCGACCAACCTAAATATGATGATGTCCGGCTGAGTATTGCCTCTGTACGCACGAATACAGTCACAGAGAAATTAGCGCAGACTTTGACGAAACATAATACCAATTCGATTACCATTGCTGTTGAAAGTGGCTCGGAAAAAGTCAGGAAAATTGTTAATAAAAAACTCAGTAATGATGAGATTATTGAAGCGGCAAAACGAGCGAAAGCAGGGGGATTAAAAGCGATTAAATTATACGGAATGGTGGGGATTCCGGGGGAAACAGAAAGGGATGTAGAAGCAACAGTCGCCATGATGAAAGCGGTTAAAAAAGCCGCCCCTGGTTTAAGATTAACCCTCGGATGCAGTACCTTTGTGCCAAAATCTCACACCCCATTTCAGTGGCTAGGGGTGAATCCCGACGCGAAAAAACGCCTGAAATATTTACAAAAACAATTGCGTTCTCAAGGGATAGATTTTCGTCCAGAAAGTTATAATTGGTCTACGATCCAAGCTTTAATTTCAAGGGGCGATCGCCGCATTACACCTTTACTCGAATTAACCCGTCATTATGGGGATTCTGTAGGCAGTTATAAACGCGCCTTTAAGGAGTTGAAAGGCAAATTACCCCCCCTAGATTATTACGTTCATCAAGATTGGAATTGTCAACAAACATTACCATGGCAACATCTCCAAGGGCCGCTTCCTCAAACTACATTACAAAAGCATTTTGAAGAAGCTTTATCGTTGCAAAATTAGTCACTTTCGCTGATAAGAATGATCCCTCAATTGCCATGGTTCAAACTATTCTGGCTCGCGACGTAACCCTCAGTACTCTCAAACAAGAGTTCGATTTACAATCTACCCAAGACCCCCAATTTTTTCCTGAATGGTCTGCAACTTATCCCGATTTAAATGATCGGGAAAAAGAAGCATTAAATCGCGTCAAAGAAAACTTTTTAGCCTTGATGGAAAACCCACCGCTACTGGAAAATAGCGTCAAAATGGTTGTACTTGCTCCTTTACTCGATTTAGCGGGCTTTTATCGACCGCCTTTCCATTTAGAAACAGAAGCGAGTATTAGCTTGGAAATGGAAGATGAAGGGATAACTATTCAAGGTAGAATTGATGTCTTAGTTGAGAAAAATAGGCTTTGGTTGCTAGTCATTGAATCAAAACGTAGCGATTTCGCCGTGAGTCGCGCTATTCCTCAAGCTCTCGCTTATATGCTGGGTAATCCCCCGGGCGATCGCGCCACGTTTGGCGCAATTACAAATGGTAATGAATTTTTATTTCTAAAAGCGGTACGTCAACCCACGGCAAAATATACAAATTCCCGCTTGTTTTCCCTGATTAATCCAGACAATGAACTTTACAATGTGCTGCAAATTCTGAAAGGAATAGGTCGGGTTATTGTTGAAAAATAATATTCAATTGGCCGATATCGTAGGGCTTTAGAACCCAGGTTTCTTATCTGCTTAATCAATAGATTGAGGCTCTTACTCCAGAAACCTGGGTTCTTGCATAACGGCAAATTTATTTAATTTTACTTTGATATTACTCGGTTTTTAAAGCTCGTTGGGATCGATCCCTAATTCTCTTAATTTAGCAAAAGCTTTATCCCTTTCTTGTCGTGCTTTATCTCGTTCTTCAATAAACTCCTCTGGATGCTGAAAGGGTTCGCCATTGGGATAAAATATGGCTAAACCCTCCCTTGATAATTCAAAACGAATGCCTAAAGTGGGAGAAGTCCAGGGTAAAGATAAAGGCGTAATAATCTCAGAATTTTGATTGGGATTTTCGCGAGCATAGCCCCAAAAATCACGGGTGTCGGGGTCATAGAAAAACATTTCGAGAACCCCATATTGCTCGTAAAAAATCTGTTTTGCCAGCATTTCTCTGGCGGTATTACTAGGGGATAAAATCTCGAAAACAACTTGGGGGGCAATATTATCTTCTTGCCATTGTTTGTAGCTGCCGCGATCGCCTGCGGGACGACCTAAAACTACCATAGCATCGGGGGCTTGACGGGGGGCAGGTGGCGTTGTGACTTCCACAGGGTACCACAGCAAATCCCCGGCGACAAAGGCAACTTGATCTTTGAGGAGTCGTCGGAGATTGGTGACGAGATAGACAATCCAGCGATACTGTACGGTATTATCAGACATGGGCTTCCCGTCGGAGTCGGGGTAGAGAAGTTGCTCGTGGCGAGGTGTTTGAACCATAGCGATCGCGACTTCCAAAAATGACGATAAATACAATTGTAGCGATCGCTTGGAGGAGACGCGATCGCGCAGTAAAGAGATAGACTAAAAGGAACAAAAATCAGCTTAAAAATGCAGACAACCAGTGAATTTTATTGCGCCTTTTGTGGTGAAGAAAATACGACTTTTATTGATATAAGCGGTGGGATGCAGCAATCTTATATTGAAGATTGTCAAGTGTGTTGCCGTCCTAATGTTTTATATGTCCGGGTTGATGAAGATACGTTAGAGATTGAAATTGATAGCGATTACGCAGGGTAAAATACAAGTAGGCAAAATCAGTAAATCTCGGTGTATTAATGCTCAAATTTCAATATTCCTCCTTAATTGATGCTCCCATTGAAAAAGTTTGGCAGTTTCACGAACGTCCCGATATTTTGCAGTTGTTAACCCCTCCTTGGCAACCCGTTCAAATTATTCGTCGTCAAGGGGGTTTAGAAGTTGGGGCAGTTTCGGAGTTTCGCTTATCTTTGGGGCCGATTCCGGTGACTTGGATAGCCCGTCACACAGAATGCGAAACCCACCGCTTATTTGTGGATCGTCAAGTCAAAGGCCCGATGCAGTCGTGGGAACATCGCCATGAGTTTAGCCCAGAAAACGGCAAAACTCGATTAACAGATGTCATTCACTACGAAATTCCCGGCGGTTTTTTGGCAGAATTATTATTAGGGTGGTGGGTAGAATTGCGCTTGCGGGATATGTTTCGCTATCGTCATGAAGTGACAAAACGAGAATGTGAAAAAAGTTAAGATTTCAGGCTGAGACAAATTTATATTTTTGACGATTTGTTAAGCTTACCTTTGTGAACTACCAGACACCGAATCAAAGATTACGGCGTGCTGGCTTCCTATCCAG
>JBKHDX010000037.1:0-28086 GCA_046541115.1 Spirulinaceae cyanobacterium
GTTTCAATCCCTCATAGGGATTATAGTCGATTGCGACCGCAGGCATTTGAAACCCTAGTAACTATTAACTTTTCAAGGTGCAGTTGCGCCGGACATACCTTAATGTAGCACCCCTGCCCCCAGAAAGCAACCCCAAAATCGCTGAAACCCTGATGATATAAGGTGCGCCCATGGTTCGCCAAGCTAAAGCCGTTCAAACCCTTACCCCGTCTAGCTTTTGCCCTGGTGCTGCTCAAACCCCAAAATCCACACCTACCCATCGGCGCAAATTGTCCTAACATTTTCTTTCCTCTTGAAGGCGATCTTAAACCGAAAAAAGCGAGAGTGCATAAACTCCCGCTTTCGTGAAAAAACTAGCAATTAGCCAACTGGTTGTAATTGATATTGATGACTGGCTTCGACAAATACTTGACCGTCGTCATTCACATCCACCCAAGCCCGTTGATTATCCTTGACTTGACCGGAGAGGATCGCATCAGCCAAACGATCTTCGAGGAGATTCATCACTGCACGACGCAGAGGACGCGCACCATAACTAGGATCGTAGCCCACATTGACCACTAAATCCTTGAAGGCTTCGCTGACTTCGAGTTGGATGTTACGTTGTTCGTAGAGGCGATCGCGCACATCCTTTAACACCAATTCTGCGATTTCTTTAATCTCGTCTTTGTTGAGTTGACGGAAGACAATCACCTCATCAAGACGGTTGAGAAACTCAGGACGGAAATAGTTTTTCATCTCGTCGTTGACGCGATCGCGAATGCGGTTATATTGAGACTCATCGTAATCCTCAGCAGTCTCAAAACCAATCCCACCGCCACCTTTTTCAATGATCTTAGACCCGATATTTGAGGTCATAATCACCAAAGTATTCTTAAAGTCTACGGTGCGACCCTGAGCATCGGTGACGCGACCATCATCCAGGAGTTGCAACATCAAGTTAAACACATCCGGGTGTGCCTTCTCGATTTCGTCAAACAGAAGAACCGAATAGGGACGACGACGCACCGCTTCCGTGAGTTGACCCCCTTCATCAAAGCCCACATACCCCGGAGGAGAACCAATCAACTTGGCTGTGGTGTGGGATTCCATAAACTCGGACATATCAATGCGAATCATCGCATCCTCTGAACCGAACATATAAGTCGCGAGGGCTTTCGCAAGTTCGGTTTTCCCGACTCCGGTAGGGCCAGAAAAGATGACGCTAGCAATAGGACGGTTGGGGTCTTTCATTCCCACCCGGGCCCGACGAATGGCGCGAGACACGGCGGTTACGGCTTCATTTTGTCCGATTACCCGTTCGTGTAAAGCTTGTTCGAGGTGCAATAACCGTTCTGATTCGACTTCAGTTAGTTTGGTGACGGGAATCCCTGTCCAAGATGCGACAATGTGAGCAATTTCTTCCTCGTCTACAACGCAGGTAGCTTCTTCTTCAGAAGATTCAATCCCTTCATTTTTGCGGCGCAAGTTGTCTCGCAAATGCGTCCGCGATCCCGCTTCGTCGATAAGGTCAATGGCTTTATCGGGGAGAAAGCGATCGCTAATATAACGGTCAGACAGCATCGCTGCGGCTTCGATCGCGTCGTTGGTAAAGGTGACGTTGTGGAATTCTTCGTAACAAGGCCGCAAACCCATCAAAATATCAATAGTATCGGTAACGCTTGGTTCGTTAACCATCACCCGTTGGAACCTTCGCTCTAGCGCCGCATCTCGCTCGATATGCTTGCGATATTCGTTTAAGGTAGTCGCTCCCAAACATTGCAATTCGCCGCGAGCAAGGGCGGGTTTGAGGAGGTTGGCGGCATCTACGCCCCCTTCGATCCCCCCAGCACCCACGAGGGTATGAATCTCGTCAATTACGAGGATAATCTTACCGGACTTCCTCACTTCCTCGACGATGGACTTGAGTCGTTCTTCAAATTCGCCTCTAAAGCGGGTTCCGGCCACAAGCAAGCCCATATCCAGTTCGATCACTTGCTTTTCTTTGAGGGTTTCGGGAATGTCTCCGGTGTGAATGCGTTGGGCTAAACCGGACGCGATCGCGGTTTTACCCACTCCCGGTTCCCCCACCAAAACGGGGTTACTCTTAGTTCTGCGGCCTAATATCTGGACGACGCGATCGATTTCTTTGTCTCTACCCACAATCGGGTCGAGTTTGCCCTCTGCGGCTTGTTTGCTGAGGTTGATGCTAAATTCTTCCAATTTGGGTTTTCGCATCTGCGGAAAGCCAAAAAACCCTTCTTTCTGTCCCCCTACCGGGGCGGCGGCGGCGGCAGTTGCGTCTTCTTCTCCAGCGCGACGAATCACTTGGTTGCGGAGTTCGTTGCGGTCAATGCCGAGGCGTTGCAAGACTTTAGCGGCGACGGATTCTTCTTCGCGGGCGATCGCGAGAATTAAATGCTCTGTACCAATATAATTGTTGCCCAATTGCCGGGCTTCAGAAAAAGCTTGCTCGAAGACCGCTTTGGCTTTAGGGGTAAAGGGAATATTCGCCGGAACATAACCCGGGCCGCGACCGATTAAATCGTTAACGTGCTGACGGGCTTTTTTCAAGGTGACATTCATCTCCCGCAAGACAACCGCCGCAATGCCCGTACCTTCCCCAATCAGACCCAACAAGATTTGCTCCGTTCCCACTAAGTTGTGACCCATGCGACGGGCTTCTTCTTGAGACAACATAATAGCTTTGATAGCAGTATCTCTGAATTGCTCAAACATAATTTATATACACCGGGGCTAGATTACAATTTTTTTACTTTTCTTGACTTTCTTTCTTCACTGTATCTATACTGCCGGATTTCGATCGGTGGGACAACCCGTACACCGGGGACGGTTTTTACTGGATAGAACGCGATTAAATCGCTGCCAAACATGAATAAATCCCCCTCGAACCCCAAAAGTCGCGATCGCCTCAAACTTTTAGTCTCGAAGAAGGATTTAAAACCAGTAATATTTCGTTGACAAAACAATAAACTTTTTAGAGATGTGAGGGAGAATTAAGTGACGGCTCGAACTCGTTAGCAAAACCTTAACGAAGGTCGGCTAACACTCCGACCCAAATGATAACACCTTGACTCTGAGTTTCCAAGATTGCTCGAAAAACCCAGCCGTTATTGTAGATTTTACTGAAGTTTTAGCGATTTGCTGCCGGACTCGGTGTTTTCATCTCAGCATAAACACGGTCGAGGTTTGCGTCATAGTCCAGGGTTAAAGATTGCTCTAGGTGATTAATTTCTTGTTTTAACGAAATGGATTGAGCAAAAGCCGGAGCGCCAAGACAACAAGCAGTCCAACAACCTCGCACTTCTACGCCTAATTGATTACAAGTTCCGCCCCGTCGTCCTTCCGGCGTATAGTGATTGCAACAGCGACAAGTGGATGTTAAAAAGTTTCCAGGTTTCATGGGAATTTTAAAAAAAATTTTGTTTGTTCTTTAAGCTAATAGCTTTATTGTCTCTTGTTTTTTACTATCTGGCGTTGCCACGCAATAAATAGACACAAATCTGGAGATTTCCTCTAAAAAAATATTAACTTTCTTTGCAAAAAAGCTATAAACATTTAGAAGCAATGGCTGGGGATCAACAAAAACCGTGTGAGTTTGATATTAGTTTGCAGGAGCGATCCCCTTACAATATGTAAGGTAACGTTATTGATAAAGTGGAGTCTTTATACTTAAGACTTTTTTAATATTTCCCGATGCCAACTGTTCGGAATTTGTTCAAGAGAGACCTTTGAAAATCATTAGCAAATTTTATTAATCTCAAGACCAGAACCATGAAGGAATGATGAATGATAAATTTGGGTAGTGGCCGAGGTTTCCCCGCCCTTTGAGGGGACAAAAACTAGAGGGTTAAAATGCTTGTAGAGTCGGTCTAATAGGGGTTAACTTGTAAGTTAATCCCGTTAAAAGGCAAGTCAGAAGCCAGAATCTCCTGTCATAATCTTTGATGCACGCAGCGAGAGAGTCCAACTGTTGCTATTGTTGACTCGACCTAAGATGTTATCTGTTAGGAGTCCACACCATGACCCGACCCCATTCTGTTGAATCTTCAGAACCCAATACAATTCATCCGGTTTTAGCCAAAGCGTTAAATTGTGTTGATGTGCAGCTCGAAACCGAACTGGCTCGCTATCGCCGCGAAATTGCTGAATCCGGCGAGTCTCGCTCCGATTTGGTAATATCTAGCGAAGAGGGTGGGAGTTCTCCGACGCTACCAATCTCTACCCCCGCTCCACCTCCTGCCACCGAACAACCCCCAAATAACAATCCCCTCAATCTCCAATTCCCTAGCGAAGGGAGTTTAGTTCATCAACCCCAAACCCAACCGCCAGGGGAAATCCCCATCTCCGAACCGCCACCGAGTGATTATTTAGAATCTTCTGAGCAACTGCTTCGCCATCTCGATTCTTCGCGATCGCACCCCCAACCCCAATCTTCACCCAAATCTGCCCCCGAATCCCCACCGAGCTTCCCCGAACGACTGCTCACTCCTTTAGGCGTTGGCTCTATGGCCTTATTATTCGGCGCGATCGCCCTACTCGGAGCCGCCATCCTCGATCCCGAACGCCTCACCACGCTACGCTTACCGGGAATAGGAGACAACCGCGAAACCGTCGAAACCATTACTCCAAGAGCCTCCGAAGCCGAGTCAGATGCGGCGGCTACCAACAGCGACGAAGAACTCGACCTCGACAACCTCAGCAACATCCAACCCCGACTTCAACCCCGCTCTCAAGCGCCAGTTAACGCCCCTACGACACCCACACCCCCCCCTTCTGCCGTTCCACCCAACTACAACATTCCGGGGAGTTCCTCCGACCTCACCAATGCCTTAGTATCGCCTTTGACTCCAACTCCAGAAGCTTCTCCTGCACCGAGTTCAGAAGCTTTGGTTCCTCAAAACATCGAACCTGCCCCTGCGCCCACCACCAGCGATTATTACTACGTCCTGGCAGACTACAGCGGCCCGAACTCCCTGCAACAAGCCCAAGCGGTGGTTCCCGATGCTTATGTACGACAGTTTGAGGTGGGCGATCGCATTCAAATGGGCGCTTTCTTAACTCAAGCTGACGCGAATGCTTTGGCTAATCGTTTACAAAACCAAGGTTTGCCTGTGTCGGTGTATCGACCCTAGTTCAGTTATCAGTCATCAGTTATCAGTTATCAGTTTTTTGGGCAGTAGGCAGTAGGGGGAGTGGGGATGCAAGCCCCTCCAAAGGGGGTCAGAAACTTTGGACTCACAGCAGACTCTCGAAAAGGCTCAAAGCTGTAATTTATATGGGTTTCAGCCTCAAAAAGTAAAATTAACGTTTCAAAGAGAGTTTTTTGGGCAGTAGGCTTTCTAGGCAGTGACCAAATGACCAGTTGAGGAAATAAAAGCGACAACCAACAACCAATAACCAATAACCATTAGTGACAAGTTAAGCTTCGGTATTGGTAGTGCTGAGAAATTGGCGGAGGGTTTGGCGTAGATGTTCCCCATCAAACGGTTTGGTTAGATATTCCGTCGCTCCGGCTAAACGACCTTGTACCTTGTCGAATGCGCCATCGCGGGCGGTGAGCATAATAATGGGTAAGTTGTGAAACTGGGGTAAACTGCGGACGGTGCGGCACAGTTCTAAACCATCAACCCCAGGCATCGACACATCGAGTAAAATCAGCGCAATATTTTGATGATAAATCGTGGATAAAGCATCCACGGCGTTATCCGCCAATAAAACGTTATATTCATCTTTTAGGGCATTATGAATCATTTTTTGCATGACTGGGCTGTCATCAACAGCTAAAACAGTCAATTGAGACGGGTGAGCAGACATGATGGCCTCCGCTGCTGTGGATCGAGCGATTCGCGATCGCTGTTGTTTCTATTGTTGACCATAAAACACGATTCTGGGAGGCGATAAGGCAATGTATCTACTAAAAATAGCCAAACCCCCAACACAAATGCGCGATCGCCTCTCCCGGTCAAGTTAGTCGTTTTATATTTTTTCACTAATTCTTTACAAATCTCTAAAATTAATTACAACTCTTAAATAATAATAAATTTTTTTAAGAAACCCCCCTAAATCGGCTCAAAATTCAGGCTGACTTCCGGGAAACGGGAATAATAGAAATAGGAAGTGTTCTCAGTCACAATCTTTGGCCTGATGGCAAGAAATCCTAGGGCCAGCGAAAAAGACCGATTTAATCGCGATCGTTAAAAAGCAAGCGATTACAACTCAAGAAGGATAAACTTTATTACAAATTGAGCGGCAGTACAGTTAAACTTCAAATTTTATTAATAAAGCGGGCGATCGTGATTGCAGGAGCAATTTAAAATGGTTATGAGTATTACAAGGTCTAATAATTTCGATCATCTCACAGAGGCATACTTTAGCCTTAATTGTCAGTGGGAATTTGTTGATGTCAATCATTCGGCAGCGAAACTTTTGGGACGAGACCGCCAAGACTTACTCAAACGCTGTATTTGGCAAGTTTTTCCAGATTGCCAAAACTCTTTATTTGCTCAAGAATACCATCGCGTTGTCAAACAGCAAGTCAGCAGTCATCTCGAAGCTTTTTATTCCCCCTTAAACTTGTGGCTCGAAGCCTATATCTGGCCGCAAGCCGATGGCATTGGTGTCCAAATGCGAGACATTAGCGATCGCAAACACCTCGAAGCCGAACTTTTGACTCGCTCTCGCTTATGCGACCTGGAAAGTCATATCAGCCACATCCTCCAACAAAGCCAAATTCTCAGCCAAAGCCTCTCTCACTGCACCGAAGCCCTCGTCCAAGACCTAGATTTAGCCGCCGCTTCGATTTGGATTCAAGGGACTCATGACACCTCCTTAAATTTGCAAGCCTTGAGTTTAAGCGAATCCTACGAAAAAGAAGGCCACCTATCAAGTTACGCCATTTCCCCCGATCTCAACGACTCCGACAGCAACCTCCTCAACCCCAAATCCTTCTGCCTCGAAAACGCCCTTCTCGATTGGATTGTCGAACACGGTCAGCCCGTTTATGACTTTATTTTGCCGTCTCGCGACTCGGAAAACTCGGAAGATTCGTCAGAAATCTCCAGCCTGCCTCAAGCCGATGATGGTTTATTTTGCGACCTCACCCCCGCTTTAATGCGAGCTTGTCAAACCATCCACTTTATCGGCTATCCCTTGTGGGTAGATGAAAAGCTCCTAGGGGCGATCGCCTTTTGGTCGTATCAAACTCCTAACCCCGCTACCCAAAGCACTTTCCTGACCCTCGCCAATACCATCGCCCTGGCCATCGACCGCGATCGCCTCAAAACCGCCCTCCAATCCCGTCACGAAAACCTGCTTTTCCGCCTGGCTAACCAAATCCGCAAATCCCTCGACCTCAACACCATCCTCGAAACCGCCGTCCAAGAAATTCGCAGCCTGCTCAATGTCGATCGCTGTCATTATCTCTGGTCTTGGTCAAACCCCCATCAACCGAGCTTAACCGTTAGCCATGAAGCCAGCACCACCGCCCAAGGGACTAGCTTAATCGGCGATTGTCCGCCGCAAAAATTGGTTTTGCTGGCCGATCGCATCAACAAATTACAATCCCTCCGCATTGATGATGTCACCCAAGCCCAACAAGACAACCCCTTGCCGAGCGATCGCGAATTGTTCGACCTTCTAAACGACCTCAAAATTACCTCATTTTTTATGTTGCCCTTGCAAACGCGATCGGGTCATCTCGGCGCGATCGCTTGTAGCAGCAGTCACGGCTCGCGACCCTGGAGCGATAGCGAAGTAGAGCTTTTGCAAGCGGTGGTCGATCAACTGGCCCTGGCCATCGACCAAGCCGAACTCTTTGCCCAAACCCGCGCCACCGCCCTAGCCGCCCAAACCCAAGCCCAACAACTGCAACTGGCGCTGCAAGAACTCAAACGCACCCAAACCCAACTCATTCAAACGGAAAAAATGTCGAGTTTGGGGCAGATGATCGCCGGAATTGCCCACGAAATTAACAACCCCGTCAACTTCATTTCCGGCAACCTCAGCTACACCAGCGAATATGTTAACGACGTACTCGAACTGCTCAAACTCTATCAAACCCATTATCCCAAACCCGCTCCAGATGTTGATGATTTTGCCGAAGAAATTGACCTCGACTTTATCCTCGAAGACCTCCCCAAAACCCTAGCTTCGATGCAAATTGGGGCCGAGCGCATTCGGCAGATTGTCTTGAGCTTGCGGAACTTCTCCCGCTTAGATCAAGCTGAAATGAAGCCCGTAGACATTCACGAAGGCATCGACAGCACCTTACTGATTCTGCACAACCGCATCAAAGCCAAAAGCAGCCGCCGCGAAGTCGAAATTGTCAAAAATTACGGCGACTTACCCAAAATCGAATGTTATGCCGGGCAGTTGAACCAAGTGTTTATGAACTTGCTCAGTAATAGCATTGATGCCCTAGAACCCCAAGCCCTAGACGCAGAAGCCCCCATTCCCACTATTCACATTCACACCGCCCTACTCGAAGGTGACTGGGTAGAAATTAAAATAGGAGACAACGGCCCGGGGATGACTGAAAAAACCCTGAATCATATTTTCGATCCTTTCTTTACCACTAAACCTGTGGGGAAAGGCACGGGATTGGGATTGTCGATTAGCTATCAGATCGTCGTAGACAAGCATCGCGGCAAAATTAACTGTACCTCTACTCCTAGAGAAGGAACGGAGTTTACTATCTTGATTCCCGCCGAACCCCCGCCGGAGTTAAAGCCAACTTAACAAATACCAATTACCAATTACCAATTACCAATTATGGGATTTGGAGACTAAGCCCAACCAATAACCAATAACTAATGACCAATGACCAAAAATGAGGAGATATTAATGAGGAGATATTTGTGTCATTGCCCCACTCGATTTCCCCAGAGTTACTAACAGATTTTATCGAGTTAGTCACGGCTCAAACGGGTTTGGCTATTCGCGACCAAGACCGCATCACCCTGAGTCGAAAAATTTGGACTCGGATGAATCGCTTAGGCATTACCTCGCCTCAGTTTTATTATCGACTTTTGTCAATTGGTGCAGGGCAAAATAACCAGGAGTGGCAAGAGTTTGTTTTACTGTTAACCAATATTGAAAGTTATTTTTTTCGCGATCGCGGCCAGTTTTCTTTACTGAGAACCCAGATTCTACCCGAACTCATCGATCGCGCTGCTAAGACAAAAACATTGCGGATTTGGAGTGCGGGCTGTTCAACCGGGGAAGAACCTTATTCTCTAGCGATGTTAGTGTGGGAATTACTCGGCGATCGCCCAGATTGGCAAATTACAATTCTGGGTACAGATATCAACGAAGATGCCCTACATCGCGCCCGATGCGGTCGTTATACGTCTTGGTCGTTTCGCACTACGGACGAGGCATTTCAGCACAAATACTTTACGTCGATTCGCCATCATTACCAAATTAATGAAAAACTGCGGTCAATGGTGCAGTTTCGTTATTTGAATTTATTTAAAGATTCTTTTATGGCTCTGACTCCCCCGTTAGAACAGATTGATTTGATTTTGTGCCGCAATGTTTTTATTTATTTTGAATCGGGCGCGATCGCCAAAACCTTAGACAAGTTTTATCGCAGTCTCACCGAAGGCGGCTATTTGATGACGGGTCATGCGGAATTATACAACCAAAACACCAGTCAATTTCAAACCAAAATCTTTCCGGAATCCGTCATTTATCAGCGTCCACAGCCTCGGTCGTTCTTAGTACAGGAAATCCCCCCAATCCTCCCCCAATCGCCCTTGCCTCGCCTAGAAAAGCCTTCTTTGGTCACCCGTTCGGCTCCGCGTCAGATTGACCCCACTATTGCTTTAATCGCCCAAGCGCAATATTTATTTACACTCAAAAATTATGCTGTTGCTTTAGACAAAGCCCAACAAGTTTTACGACTGCACCCCCAAAATCTCGAAGCCCATTATTTAGTCGCTCAAATTCACGCCAATACGGGGCATTACGAACAAGCAGTGCAGTCTTGCCACCGGGTATTATCCCTCGATCCCTTTTCGGTAAAAGCTTATACTTTGTTAGCCCAAATTGCCGAAGAAGTGGGCGATCGCGAAGGGACAAAAAACTTTTTGAAAAAAATTATTTACTTAGAGCCAAAATCCCTTTTCGCTTATTGGGAATTGAGTTACATTTATGAATTAGAAGGACATTGGCAAAAAGCTCAAAAAATGTATAAAGCCACCCTCGCTCTTCTAGAAGATTTACCCCTCACTCAAAAAGTGAGCGATCGCGAGCCTTTAACCGTTGGCGAACTCAAAGAAAAAATAAAGCAAAAATTAAATAATTTTGCCTAACTTCTCTTAACTTAGCTTTCAAGCTTTAACGCTCGAATTTAATGAACGCTCAAGACTCTCGCACAACGACAGGTTACTCTTACTTAACCTTTAAACTGCAAGACGACATTTATGGGATTGATACCCTAGCCGTCGAAGAAATCTTTTTATTACCCGAACTCACTTCCATTCCCGAAGCCGCGTTAGATGTAGTGGGGGTTTTTAACTGGCGAGGTCAAATTTTACCGGCCATTGACCTCAAACTCCGCTTTGGTTATCCGGCGACCGATTATACTCTCACCGATAGTATTATCGTCCTCAAAAGTGGCGATTGGCGGGGGGGATTAATCGTTAATCAAGTCCAAGAAGTTAGAAATATTGCAATTGATGAAATTACCACAGAATTTTCCGGTCAGCATGACACAATAAAAGCAGAAACAAGCAAAGTACAGGCGGGAATTGCTCGCGCAAATGATGAGATCGTCATCTTATTAAATGCTGATGCAATTGTTGAAAATAAGGGCGATCGCGCTTTAGAAAATCTAGAATCATCAGAGTTAGAAGCAAAACTAGACTATAGCGATCGCCCGGCAATCTGGCGAGAGTTTTCTCCGAATGCTACCCCAGAAGAAAAAGTGATTTTCCGCCAACGGGCAAAACACTTAATGCAGGGGATTCAAACCGAAGATCGTCAAGGTTTACGCTCGCTGGCGGTTATCGAACTCGAACAAGAATTATTCGGGATTGACTTAGCAATTGTGCGGGAATTTACCGACCTTTATAAAATTACCCCGATTCCTTGTTGTCCCCCGCACATTGTTGGTAATATGAACCTCCGAGGCGAAATTTTAACCTTAGTAGATATTCGTCATGTTTTAGATTTATCCCGTCTCGATACTCTGCATTCTTCTAAGGCAATGATTGTCGAAGTCGAAGATATTGTAGCGGGGATTATGGTCGAGCAAGTGCATGACATTGTTTTAGTACAGCCCACTGATATTACAGCCGTTCCGACGGCAATTCATGCCATTGACGACGAATATTTACTCGGCACAGTTTCTTATCAGGAAAAAATGCTGGCTTTGTTAGATATTGCCAAAATTTTACTCAAGGGTGAGTTGGTTGTAAATGAGTCCTAGTTATTCCATCGGCCAGCATCACGCGATCGCGAAAGGATGAAGTTTTATGCAGAAAAAAAACCAAGACATCAAGATTAGATATTGGATTATTGCCGGTTATTGTATTCCGGTATTTTTATCCATTATTTCGGCGATTGTGGTTTACGCCAATGTGCAAATTACCCGCCAACAAAAACTAGAGCTACAAGTCACCACAGAAATTAGCCAAATTATTGGGGAGTTAGGGTTTGACGCGCAGAACTTATCGAGAGCGACTCGCGGCTATATGCTAGACTCAAGCAACGTTTCTTTGAATACCTTTGAAATATCTCGCAATCAAATTCCCCAGCATATCCAAGAACTCGAAACTTTAATTACTGACCCGCAACAAATCGCTAACTTAGCCGCAATTCGCGACTCGATAAATCAGTTAGAAACGGTTAATTCCCGTTTAGTTAGCTTGGTTAATCAAGGACAAACCGAAAGAGCCATTGAAGTCTGGAGACAAAATAGCGGTCGCGAGCAAGCCGAAGAATTAGCCAGCCTACTCGAACAGTTTAGAGACCGCGAACAAGAAATTCTTGCGAATGCTCAAGATTCCCAAGAAGATGCGTTAGATACTTTGGTGACTTCCCTGTGGATTTCTCTAGGATTGTCCGTGGCGATCGCGGCGGGTTTAGGCAGTTGGATTATTATTAATATTGCCCAACGCCTCAACCAAACCTCCAGCACTTTGGCCTCATCTTCGAGTCAAATCGCCTCAACCATCGAAGAACAAGAGCGCACCGCCAGTCAACAAGCGGCTTCTGTCAACCAAACCACCGCCACCATGGACGAGTTAGGGGCTTCTTCGCGACAATCGGCAGAACAAGCCGAAGCCGCCTCTAGAGCCGCTCAACGGGTGCGAGAGTTAGCCGAAGGGGGCAATGAAGCCGTCGCCGAAACCCTCGACAGTATGATGAATCTGAAAAATAAAGTCGGGGCAATAGCAGAGCAAATTGTCCGTCTGAGCGAGCAAACAAACCAAATCGGCAGTATTTCCCGCTTGGTTAGCGATTTAGCCAACCAAACCAATATGTTAGCCCTCAATGCGGCAGTTGAAGCCGTCCGCGCCGGAGAACATGGTAAAGGTTTTGCCGTGGTAGCGACCGAAATTCGCAAACTTGCCGACCAAAGCAAACAATCGGCTCAGAAAATTAATGTTTTAGTAGCTGATGTGCAAAATGCGATTAACTCAACGGTGATGGTGACCGATGAAGGGACAAAAACCGTTGAAGCCGGGATGCAAGTTACCCAAAAAACCGCCCAAGCCTTTGCTGGAGTGACGGAAGCGATTTCTAATGTGGTAGTCAATAATCAACAAATTTCTCTTAATATTCAGCAGCAAGCCACCGCCATTCAACAAGTGGTGCAAGCGATGAATAATATTAACCAAGGGGCAAAAGAAACCGCCACAGGTATTAGTCAAACTCGTTTAGGGACACAAAAACTGAACGAAGCAACGCTATTTTTGCAAGAAATGGTTTAAGGTTCGTGTTGCTGAATATTACGAGAATTGCTGAAGCAGAAGGAGACAATCTAGAATTGTATCATTGAACACAAAATACTTTTTAAAACGCCATGAAATTGGCAAAAAAGCTACAAATTGGTTTGAGTTTACCCGCCATTTTCTTAATTGGAATTGGGGCATTTTCCTTGGTGAGTTTTGGCTTAATTAATCGCCAAATTGCCACGATTTTTGACGATCGCGTGGTACCGATGGAACAACTCAAACGAGTTTCAGATCGATATGCGATCGTCATTATTGATGCGACGAATAAAGCCCAAGACAATCGCATTTCTAACTCAGAAGCCCTCAGGATAATTGAACAGGCGCAGCAAACTATCGAAACCACCTGGCAACAATACAAACAAACCCAACTCACCCCAGAAGAAGCCCGCCTGGCCAGAATCATCGAACAAGATTTTCAGGCGGCTAATGCTCAAGTGAATGCCCTCAAAATTGCTTTGCAACAAAACGATCGCGATCGCATTGCTGCTTTTGATGGCGGCCTCTACGATACCATTGACCCCCTCACCCGCGATTTACAACAACTGATCGATTTGCAACTGCGGGTTGCTGCGGAGGAGCGAGAAGATGCAGCCGAAATTTATCGCTTAATTTTGCTGGTTTTTGTGCCAATTTTGCTGATTTCTATCCTTTTAATTCTTTCGCCCCTCCGCAGTTTTATTAGTAAAACCTTAATTGCTGCCCTCAAAGATACCGTGAGTGTTGTAGCCCAGGCAGCCACGGAAATTGCCACCGCCAGCGAAGAACAAGAGCGCATTGCGACCCAACAAGCTGCCTCAGTCCAAGAAACCACCACCACTATCGACGAGCTAAAAACTGCCGCCCAACAGTCGGCACAACAAGCCGAAGCCACCGCCGAAAAAGCACAATCAGTGCGATCGCTTTCGGACAAAGGCAGCCAAGCGGTGAATAATACCTTAGACGGGATGACGCAACTTCAAGATCAAGTCAGTCAAATTGCCGCGCAAATTACCCAACTCAAAGAACAAACGCAACAAATCGGCACGATCGCGCAGCTTGTGAGCGAAGTGTCTAATCAAACCAATATGTTGGCCCTGAATGCCGCAGTCGAAGCCGTCAGAGCAGGCGATCGCGGTCAGGGATTTCGCGTAGTTGCCACCGAGATTCGCAAACTCGCAGACCAAAGCCAAGCCGCCGCCGCTAATATTAACACCCTCGTCCAAGACATTCAAAACGCGATCGTCACCACTGTCAACGTTACCGTATCCGGCACAAAAACTGCCCAAACGGGCTTAAACCTCGCCCAAGTTGCTGCAACTACCTTTGACGAAATCGCGATCGCCATCGACAGCATCGCCCAGAATAATCAACAAGTTTCTCTTAATCTTCAACAACAAGCGATCGCCGTCCAACAAGTCGTTGAAGCCATCGAACACATCGAGCGCGGGGCCCGGGAAACCGCCATCGGCATCCGCCAAACCCGCCTCGGCACGCAACAACTCAATGAAGTGACTCACAGTTTGCAGGAAATGGTTTAGTTCAGTAATCAGTCATCAGTTATCAGTTATCAGTTTTTTGGGAAATCGGCTTTTCAGTAATCGGTTTGTAGGGGCGGGGTTTCCCCGTCCAACAGAGAGAAAAAATTACCAACCAATCAATATTTTCTAATAACAAATAACGAATAAGCTGTTACGCATTTAAACCGCCGATTCCATTGGCTGAACCCTTTGGTGAGCTGGGATCGAGACAGAAATTTAAAGGATTAACAGCTTAACAAAGGACAAAGGACAAAGGACAAAAAAATGATTGACGACGAAGAACTACGCCAACTGTATAAAACCGCGAGCGAAGAACACTTGCAAAAACTTGAAGCCGGGATATTGCACCTCGAACAAAATCCCGACGACAAAAGCCCCATGCAAGAACTTCTGCGAGAAGCCCACAGTCTCAAAGGAGACTCGCGGATGCTCGGAGTTGGGGATGTGGAAACCCTGACCCATCAAATCGAGCATTTATTAGGGGCAGTGAATCGGGATGAAATCGAAATGACTGCCGAGTTGAGCGATCGCCTGTATCAAGGTTTAGACGCGATCGCCAAACTCGTCCGAGAAGCCGTCACCGGAGAAGCCAGCAACGTCCAAACCTTCGCTGTTCTGGCCCAACTCATGGGGGCAACTCCCCCCGACAACACCACAGCCCCAGAAGCCCCTGTAACCCCCGAAACCGAAGCCAAAGACCCCGAACCCCCAGAAACCCCGGAACCCGAACCCCCAGAAACTAATGGCAACCAACCCGAACCCCTAGAAACTGTAAAAACTAACGTCGTTACTGCCCCTGTTACCAACGGTAAAACCACCACCACCACCATTACCACTTCCCCAACCCACGCCCCTTATCGTATCGAAACCCTAAGAGTTGAAACCCGTCACCTCGACGACTTAATGACCCAAACCGGGGAACTCACCGTTACCAAAACCCGCATCGCTCATGTTAGCGACGAAGTAGACGAACTAGCTTTGTTGTGGGAAGAATGGCAAACTCAGAATAAGCGCGATCGCAGTGTTGACTTCGAGCATCCCCATCTACAACGGTTTCAGGAATTATTACAACGCTTGCGGACGGCAACCCAAGAAAACGCCTCTCGCCTCGACGCGATCGCCTCTCACCTCGACGATCGCATTCGTACCCTGCGCTTATTGCCCCTTTCAACCATTTTTAACCTTTTTCCTCGCTTAGTGCGAGATTTAGCCAAGCAAGAAAACAAACAAGTCCAACTCATCCTCGAAGGCAGCGAAACCACTGCCGATAAGCGCATCCTAGAGGAAATGAAAGACCCCCTCATGCACTTGATCCGCAACGCGATCGATCACGGCATTGAATCCCCAGAAGAACGCATTGCCCAAGGCAAACCCGAATGCGCCACCATTCGTTTAAGCGGCCAGCAAACGCCCAATAACGTCATTATCGAGGTCAGTGACGACGGTCGCGGTTTAGACAGCGAAAAAATCAAACAAACCGCCCTCAAGCGCAATCTCTATCGCCCCGAAGAACTCGAAGCCATGACTCCCAGTCAAATTTATGGGCTGATCTTCACGCCGAGCTTTTCGACTGCTACCACCATTACCGCCGTTTCCGGTCGCGGTGTGGGTCTTGATGTTGTTCGCAACAACGTCGAACGCCTCAAAGGAACAATCAAAGTCAACTCCACTCCCGGTCAAGGCACAACCTTTCGTCTACAACTCGGAACCACCCTCGCGACAGCCAATGTTTTGCTCGTCGAAGTACAAAAAATCGCTTACGCCATCCCGATTGAATTTGTCCAAACCACCTTTTTTATCTCCCAAGAGGACATCTTCACCATTGAAGGCCGCGAAACCATTGCGATGAAAGGCCAAGCCATTTCTATCGCCCGTTTAGCCAATCTTCTCGAACTTTCATCCCCCCAAGACACCTCCTCTCAGAACTCTATTCCCTGTATTCTGCTGCAACTCGGAGACGAACGCCTAGGGCTGTGTGTGGATGACCTCATCGATACTCAAGATGTCGTCCTCAAGCCTCAAAGTCAGTTAATTAAACGCGCTCGCAATGTCGCCGGGGCAACTATTCTCGGAACCGGGGAAGTCTGCATGATTCTCCATCCCCTGGATTTAATTAAATCGGTGCAAAAATCCCACCGCAGCACCAGTAAAACTCATGTCGTCTCGACTCCCGACCAAAAACCAACCATTCTTTTAGTCGAAGATTCCATCGCTATTCGCACCCAGGAAAAACGCATTCTCGAAGGAGCAGGTTATACCGTTGTCACGGCGGTTGATGGCTTAGATGGCTTTAATAAGCTCACCAAAGGGTCTTTTGACGCGGTGGTGTCAGATATTCAAATGCCCAACATGGACGGCTTGACCCTCGCGGCCCGCATTCGCCAACATTCTGAATACAACGAATTGCCGATTATTTTGGTCACCTCTTTGGCTTCTGATGAAGATAAAAAACGCGGGGCCGAAGCGGGGGCCAATGCTTACATTACTAAGGATGCTTTTAATCAAGAGATTTTAGTCGAAACCCTCGGACGCTTGGCTTAACTGGGGTGATTTCCCAGCGACATCTTCATTAGTAGGTTGGGTAGAAGGTCGTGAAACCCAACACAACCCCACTCCTGGTTGGGTTTCGTCACCTCAACCCAACCTACGGGAAAACTAGACCAAAACCCAGTCATTTTATTGGTCTTATGCCCCGCAAAGCGCTATATTTTGATGTATAAAACTCTTTTATCTGTGCATCTTTTCCATGACCTATAGCCTGCGGATTGCCGATATCCCTGCCAGCGAACGCCCCCGCGAACGCCTCCTTGAAATTGGAGCCAAAAACCTGGCTAATGCCGAACTGCTCGCTATTTTACTAGCCACAGGGCAAGGAAAAGGTAAACTGTCTGCCGTGGGTCTCGGTCAATATATTCTCCAAGAACTGAGTCAACTCAACCGCGATCCCCTGGATGTGTTGCGAGATATCACCCCGGCTGAATTGATGAAAATTCCAGGGATTGGCCCGGCGAAAGCCACCACGATTGTTGCGGCGATTGAGTTGGGTAAACGAGCGTTTCTCTTTCGTCCCAAAGAACGGGTTTCTATTGACAGTCCTGAAGCGGCGGTAGCTGCCCTCAGCCATGAGATTCGCTGGAAACCCCAAGAACACTTCGCGACTGTTCTGCTCGATGTGAAAAACTGTCTTATCGGTACAGAAGTGATTACCATCGGAACCGCTACCGAAACCCTCGCTTCTCCGTCTGAGGTTTTTCGGACTGCAATCCGTCAGGGGGCAACTCGCATCCTTGTGGCTCACAATCACCCCTCTGGCAATACTGAACCGAGCGACAGCGATATTTTTCTCACCGAACAGCTTTTACAAGCAGGGCAGTTTCTCCATGTGCCTGTGGTGGATCATTTGATTCTGGGGGACGATCATTGTAGTTTGCGCCAAACTACGAATCTTTGGGAACGATATCCCCAAGGGGATTGATCTTTGGGGCGCGATCGCGCTAGAATAATAAATCTACACGGGCGATTAGCACAGGGGTAGCGCACTTCCTTCACACGGAAGGGGTCACTGGTTCAAATCCAGTATCGCCCATTTTTTTATCTTAAGGTCGCGAGAAGACCCGCGCCATAAGGAACGTTGGCGACGGGATGAATCGCGACCCAAAAACAACCCTTTTTAGGTCTATCTTGTTCCTCAATGTACTCTTTGCTGCTTGTCAATAGTTACCCCTCCTTATGCGATATACTGATTAGCAGTCTAGCACTCAAGGCTAATGTTTACCTCTCTAAAAATCAGGTTATATCCAAATCAAGAACAACGTACTCAACTCTCAAAAGAATTTGGGTGCGCTCGGTTTGTATTTAATCGGTTTCTTGATGAGTGGAACAAGGCTTACGAGCAAACAGGTAAAGGATTAAATTACACAAAATGCGCTAATCAATTACCCGCTCTCAAGCAAGAATTGCCTTGGTTAAGCAAAGTTGCCAGCCAAGTATTGCAGCAATCGCTCAAAAACTTAGACACAGCTTTCAAAAACTTTTTTAGAGGGACAGGTAGACACCCAAGATTTAAGTCAAAGCATCGAAAGCAATCTGCAACTTATCCTCAAGGGTTTCAAATAAATGAACGCTCTATTAAGCTTCCTAAACTGGGTGAAGTCCGAGCCAAAGTTCATCGAAAAATTAAGGGTAAAATAAAATCTGTCACGGTTTCGATGACCCCATCGGGTAAATACTTTGCTTCTCTCAGAATTGAGTTGCCTGGAGAACTCCCCGAACAATCAACAGAGGGTAAAGTTATTGGTATTGATTTAGGCTTGGATGCTTTAATCGTTACCAGCGATGGCGAAAAGATTAAACCTCCCAAGTTCTATCGAAGGTATGAAAAGAAATTAGTAAAACACCAGAAGCGATTATCTCGCAAAACCAAAGGTTCTGCCAACCGAAACAAAGTTAGATTAAAAGTCGCTAAAATTCACAACAAAATTGCTAATTGTCGAAAAGATTCTCATCACAAGCTTTCACGCAAGCTAGTGAACGAAAACCAAGTCATCGTGTTTGAGAACTTAAACATAAAAGGCATGACTCGCAATCATTGTTTAGCGAAATCGATTAACGATGCGGCTTGGGGGATGTTGCAAACTTTAACCGAATACAAAGCCAAAGAGCAAGGAAAAGTGGTTAAGTTTGTAAACCGATTTTTTCCTAGTTCCAAGACTTGTAATTGTTGTGGGCATCGAGTGAAATCAATGCCCCTACAGATTAGAACTTGGGAATGTCCCAACTGTAAAAAGTTGCATGATAGAGATATCAACGCGGCTCTGAATTTGCGTGACTATTTCTTAGCGTCAGGAAGTGGCGTTTTAGCCTGTGGAGACGATGTAAGACCAAAGCTAGAAACTGTTTCTGGTAGAGGCAATTGTCATTGAAACAGGAAGCCCACGCCAAAAGTAAAGCGTTGGCGTTGGGTACTTCACGTTTGTCGTTAATGTATAGCAACCGCCAAAGCGCTTAAGACACCATATCCATATCCATTCTGAAAAAAATAAGCCCCGTGGGGGGTGAGGGCAAACCTCAATTCAATCTCTATGGGGGTCAGAACACCTGACCCAATCTCAACCTGTGGAGATTGAGATTTGATTTTGTTATTTCGCCATACTATCGATCGGAAATTATCGCGCTACGATACTCTAATATCTGCTGCCATAACGTAGAATTGGGCAGGGAAACCCCGCCCCTATAGATTGTGTGTATTGGGAGTTGGGGCAAAAATGAGTGGAATTTGCGGCATTATTTATTTTGATGGCAGTTCTGTCGAGCCGTCTTTATTGCAACATTGGATAAATTATCTAGCCGATCGCGGCCCGGACGATCGCGGGCTATGGTATCAAGACAATATCGGCTTGGGTCATACTCTCTTGCGAACTACCACAGAAGCCGCCACAGAAGCCCAACCTTACAGCCTGAATGAGCAAATTTATATTACCGCCGATCTGCGGCTTGATGACCGTTCTGGCTTGATTGCGAAGCTACAGGAGGCTTCTTCTCTCGCTCAACCCCATGACCCGGATGTAGTGTTGTTGCTGTATGCGTATCAAGTTTGGGGGGAACAATGCCTAGAGCATTTACTGGGTGACTTTGCCTTTGCCATCTGGGATGCCCGAAAACAGCGCTTATTTTGCGCTCGCGACCATTTTGGGGTAAAACCGTTTTTCTATACCCAGACGGGGCGATTTCTGGCGTTTAGTAACACCCTCAACTGTCTGCGTCTCCATCCTGATGTCTCGAATGAGTTGAATGAGTTGGCGATCGCGGATTTTCTCTTATTCGATACCAATCAAGACCTCGAAACCACCACATTTAAGGATATTCAACGATTACCCGCCGCTCATACCCTTTCAGTCACCCCAGACGGCCAAGTGCAACAACGGCGATATTGGTCGTTTCAGTTACCCCCACAAATTCGCTATCGTTCCGAAGCTGAATATATCGAGGGTTTTCATCATTGTCTCGATTTGGCGGTGGGCGATCGCCTTCGCACCGACAAAGTAGGTTTAATGCTCAGTGGTGGCTTAGATTCGAGCGCGATCGCCCTAAGCAGTTATCGTCAAGCCCCACAACCCCAAATTCGCGCCTTTACCGTGGTTTATCGCCACCTTATCCCCGATCGCGAGGAAGAATACGCCCAAGCGGTGACCAATGCCCTACAAATTCCTCACGACTGCTTTGCCGCCGATGATTACGCCCTATATCAAGACTACAATCATCCCCATTATCGCTTTCCCGAACCCCAACCCACCGCTAGAGTTGGGGTTCATTTCGATTGGCTGCGGCAAATCTCCCAACACAGTCGCGTCGCGTTTTACGGTCAAGGAGGGGATGAAGGCTTTAAATTTGCCACCGTCAGCGAAGCTTTGCGGGGAATGTCTTGGCTGAATTTAGGGGCGGATGTGCGGCAATGTTGGTATCAATATCGCCTGCGTCCGCCTTGGGGAACGGGTTTGCGAAACTTATTACAAAAAAGAAAAAGGAATAGCAATCCTTGTCCGGTATGGTTGAATGAAGACTTTGCGAATCGTTGGCAACTGCGCGATCGCATGGCCCTGATTCAAGCTCAATCCCGTTTTCCCCTCGATAAACCGCCGCGATCGCGAGCTTTTCATAGTTTACCCCCTTCCCCGTTGTGGAATCTCAACTTTGAAACCTACGATCCGGGAGTGTCTCGTCTCCCCCTCGAAGTGCGCTTACCCTTTCTCGATTTGCGCTTACTCAACTACTTACTTTCCTTACCGCCGATTCCTTGGTGCGTCGATAAAACCCTGTTACGGTTAGCATTACGGGAAAAACTGCCGTCAAAGTTGTGCGATCGCCCCAAAACGCCCCTGATTGTCAATCCTGTCGTTGCGCGTCTGCAACAAGGCGATCGCCCTTGGCAAATCCTACCCCATCTCCCAGAACTCGATCCCTACATCAACCGAAAACAATTGCAAGAGATAACATCGAGTAAGATGAATAGTCAGCAAGTATGGCAGAGTTTACGCCCCCTTAACCTTGGCTATTGGCTACAGCAACTTGCCCATTCCCATCTCATCTAAGATTGGTAAAATCTCCAAGTAATATTTCCCATTGAGGAGCAAGCTCATGAACAATCCCACAACCAAAAAACCTTATCAACCCCCCCAACTCAAAGTTTACGGCGACATCAAAACCATTACCGCTAACGTAGCTATTGAAGGCAACCTTGATGGTGCGGGGCCCGATGCTGTTCCCAACCGCACCAACTAAGTCCCTTCATGTATCGCTACTGTGCTTATGGACTTCAGTTAG
This sequence comes from Spirulinaceae cyanobacterium, assembly GCA_046541115.1. GTDB lineage: Bacteria > Cyanobacteriota > Cyanobacteriia > Cyanobacteriales > Spirulinaceae > Jaaginema. Next base: position 21,803 of record JBKHDX010000037.1, read on the forward strand.
TTGTCAACTCTCCTATTCCCGGTTTACTGGTATTACCGCCAGAAGCCGGGAACCATTGCGATCGCCAAATTTGGCTCGATCGCTGGCCTGACCATTTAGCCTTCCCCCATCCCCCCCCAGAGGCGAAGTTATGGTACACCAGTCGCAAAATCAACCCCAATCTCAAAGTCTGGCAGTTAGCCGATGGGGTGTATTGGTTTCGCTATCGCGACGGTGCAGAATTTTTAGTAGACAATCCCCAAAAAACCTTATGGGCCCGATGGCAAGAACCCTTAACCGTTGAAGATGCAGCAACTTATCTCCTCGGGCCGATTTTAGGTTTTGTGTTGCGATCGCGAGGAGTAATCTGTCTTCATGCGAGTGCTGTAGCGGTTGAGGGTCGCGCGATCGCCTTTGTCGGTCAAGCAGGAGCCGGAAAATCCACCACAGCCGCTGCTTTTGCTTGTTTAGGCTATCCAGTACTCACCGATGATGTTTTAGCCCTCACGCCGCAAAATTCGTCCTATTGGGTGCAACCTGCCTATCCGGGGGTGCGCTTATGGGATGCTTCGGTCGCGGCTTTGTTTGGTTACGCCGAAGCCTTACCCCGCTTAGTCCCGACTCATCCGACTTGGGATAAACGCTATCTCGACTTAACGCGATCGCCTTATGGGTTTCAAGCTCAACCGATTCCCCTGGCTTGTATTTATTTGCTCGATACTCGTCAATCTCATACCCCCACCGGACAAATTATTGATGTTTCTCCCCAAGAGGGCGCGATCGCCTTGATTGCGAATACTTATACAAATTATTTATTAAACAAATCCATGCGGGCCGCCGAATTTAAGCACCTCGGTCAACTTCTGAAATCCGTGCGAATCCGCCGCTTACATCCCCACACTGACTTTCATTTCTTACCCGATACTCTCAAGTCGATTTTGAATAACCAATGACCAATGACCAATTACCAATGACCAATGACCAATTACCAATTACCAATTGAGGGAATCAGAGCGAACACCAATAACCAACAACCAATAACCAATAACCAAATTTTTTGGTAGCGTGAGAATGATCCAGTCGAGCGGTCTGCTGCTAGGATTTCTGTGGGGAACGGTATAACTACCCAGATTGCCTTCCTTTTGTCTTCTTCGTTGTTTCAATCTTCTTCGATCGATAATGAGGCACGTCCATCGGTCTCGAAAAAAAACGGCTCAACCTTCCTTGTCTCAATGGCTTTATCGCGCCTTGGCCGAGGAAACTCAAGCTGCAAACTCTGCCCAACCCCGCTTTCAACTGCGGATACGGTTGCGGGGGAACAATTTGCATATTCTCTACGAAAGCCCAAACAAGCCCCAACAGGACGTTTTGGTGTCGCGTTTGGTGCAAGCACTACAAAGCAATCCTCAACGGTTTCAAGAACTCACCCAAGGAGCCAAAGCCCCGATTTATAAACTGATTTTGTACGGACGGCCTGCCGGACAACAAAATCCGGTGTGGGTTGAACCCCTCGATCTTGGTCAATTGTTGCGTCCTGATGAGAATGGGGTCAATACAGCTATGCCCTTGGGGGGCCCGGCTCAGATGATCGCCAATGAAACTCTAGCGCGGACGGGAAACCCCGATGCGATCGCCCGCTACCTCAGCGAAAACTTTTCTTATTTGGGAGTCAGCATCAAGGTAGTTATTAAAAAGCTGCCCCAAATCAAACCCAGTCCCGACCCAGACGAACCCGCCGCCAATAAACGGTTGTGGGTAATTTGCAGTTGCGACTACAGCCCAGATGCCTCTTTGCTGGCTAAACCGATCGCCCAAAAATTGCGAGATTTGGAGCTTAAGGGCTTTCGCGAGGCGGTGATTCGCTCCCAAGTGAGTGGCGAGACTACCCCCGATTGGGTGCTACAAATCGATTTAACCCGGCCCCAAGTCATGCTTTATGATTGGGCCCGGTGGGGAGATACAGAAGCCTTGAGTCGCCTGATTGACCAAGCAGTACAGCCTCATAATTTACAAGGAGGGGCGATTCTCAAAGACTCAACTCTGCACGTTTTTTGTAACTTTCCCATTGGTCACTCCGCCGAAAAAGTCGATCGCGAGGTGGTGATTCAAGCGGTGGGGCCGCTGCTCGAAAAAATTGCCCCTCAAGGCATTACCGCCGCGACGATATACGGGGTGCGATCGCCCAAATATTCCCTGAATCTCGATGAAGCGCCGATCTGGATTGAATGGCTTAATCTCGCGGCTTCTCGTCAGCCTGAGCGCGCGATCACAACTCCTCATTTAGCTAAACAGCATAATACCGAAGCCTTAACTTTCTTATTACAGCGCTTATTAAACCCAGAACTCGATACCCGCTTGGCCACAGGGGGATACGGCGTTAAACTGTGTTACAAAGACCGCCGCCTGCACATTATGACCGAGGGGTTGATCTGTCCCGATCAAGCGGAAGTCGTACCATTACTCGAAGACTTTTTACAAGAGTTGGCCATTCCGAATTTACTAGGAGTGCGGATTTACGGACGACGAGCCGGACAATCGCAACCGGTGTGGCATCATGGCTTTGAAATGCGCGATGCGGTGACTCAAACCCAACCCATCACCTCGACCCTTAACAAGATCGCAACACCATCCCCCGCCGGAGTCGCGATCGCCCCAGAGAAAGCCACCAGCATTTCCTGGCAAGAGGTAGCGGCAAGCTATATTAACGATTTTTGCTGCTCGACACGGTTATTCGTTCCCTTTGACCAAGAAGCCCTTGCGAATCTCACCCGCTCAACTCCCCTGACGCGCTCTCGTCGGGCTACATCGCGACAATCTCGCCATCTCAAAACCGCGATCGCTTGTGGGATCGCGGGGGTGGCGATCGCGACTCAAATGGATTGGCTCACCGGACGTTGGCTAGATAATCAATCTCAGCTTCCTTCTACCGCCACCTCCCCCCTCGAAAACTCCTTGACGATTCCGGCTCAAGCCGCTCCAAGTGAGGAGATCGTCCTTCCCAACACCACCGCCAACGATGGGACTTTTAACGCCGAGCAATTTACCAATCGCGAAACCGACAGCGCCACCACCGCCGCCATTTTAGCGAATGCCAGAGCCAGCAATCCCACGTTTAACAATCGCTTGCTCGACGAAAAACTGGCACTCTATCAAGAGCGACTCCGCACCCAAGGCGTACCGGATGTACTGATTGTGGGGAGTTCCCGGGCTATGCGGGGCATTGACCCCACGACTTTACAATTGGCCCTTGCCCAACAGGGCTATAAAGATGTGGAAATTTTCAACTTTGGCATTAACGGCGCAACAGCCCAGGTAGTCGATTTAATTCTGCGGCGCATTTTGACTCCCGAACAACTCCCAAATTTAATTATTTGGGCCGATGGGGCCCGGGCATTTAATAGCGGTCGCCCGGATCGCACTTATGAGGCAATTTTGTCATCGGTGGGCTATCAACAATTACAGGAAAATCGCGATATTGTGGCAACCCCCAACACCGCCAACAACAGCAAGTCTTGGTTAACCCAATTCGATAACCAAATTGCTGAAACCTACAATAATATCGACCAAAGCCTGAATATGAGTTTGGCCAGCATTTTGAACACTTATGACCGTCGCACCCAGGTCAAAGCCTTGTTGCGGCAAACTTGGGGGGATTGGCTGCCCCAGCCGGAAGTCGATCCCGAACAAGCGGCGATGTTGGCTGAGTTAACCTATACAGAAGAAATCGATATTGACGGCTTTCTGCCCTTAACGGTACGCTTTGAGCCGCAAACCTATTACGAACGACATCCGAGGGTAAAGGGAGCGTATGATAGCGATTATGAATCCTTTGCCCTACAAGGGACTCAAGCCCAATCTTTACAAGCGGTGACGCAATTTTTGAGCGATCGCGACATTAACTTGGTGTTGATTAACCTCCCCCTCACCGACGATTATCTCGATGAGGTGCGCTTGTCTTACGAACAAGACTTTGTTGCCTATCTGCAAAGCCAAGCCGCCCAAACGCCTTTGATTTTCTTAGATTGGGGGCAACAGTGGACAACGCAGCACGATCTGTATTCCGATCCCAGTCATTTAAATCGTTACGGGGCTTATCAAGTCTCAACCACTTTAGCCCAAAATAAAGCCATTCCTTGGCCCCGTTAACGGAAACCTTGGTGCGAGGATTGATTGGTTGTTGGTTGTTTGTTATTACAAAACGCTACTGCCTACTGCCTAAGAAATCCCACTGTCCAAAAAACTGATAACTGATGACTGATGACTCTCGCGCGAAACGTTAATTTCCCTTTTTGAGGCTGTAATACTTATAAGCGTCTAGCTTTGAGCCTTTTTATAGAGTCTACCCTGTAGCAAGAAGTTTCTGACTCACTTTGGAGGGGCTTGCATCCCCACTCCCCCCGATTGCCGATTGCCGACTGCCCCTTAGATGCTGATAACTGATAACTGAAATGACCTTTATAGAACTTCCCTACGGTTTATTTTTGGCGATTGTGCTGGGGTGTTATTGGCTGATTCGACCCCAGTTGTCGCGCCCTAAAAAAGAGGAAATTTCGGCGCAACAGCCCCAAGCGAGTGCTACGAATTCCCCGCAACTGTGGGTTTTAGCGATCGCGAGTGTGGGGTTTTATCTGTTGCTGCAAATTCAAAGCGATCGCTCTAGTACGTCTTTGGTCGCGATCGCGTATTTTAATATTGTGTTACTTGGCGCGATCGCCTATCTCAACTTTTATCTGGGTCAAATCATTACCCGGCAATCCCAGCAAAGCGTCCAAAGCCAATACGCCAATTTATCCAATCAAGATTGGGAGCAAATTCAGCAAGTCTGGAATCAACGGGCTTCTCAACTGCTAACTTTGGGAATTGCGCTCAATGTCTTGCTCTTGATTGGGTTTAAATATATCCCCTTTCTTCTGGAAACCTTGGCGGCGGTGTTAAGTTGGCCCGAAGCGATGGCTGCTGCAACCTGGGTGCGATCGCATCTCATTCCCCCGTTAGGCATTTCCTTTTTTACCTTTGAATGTATTGCTTATCTCGTCGATGTGTATCGTGGCGCACCCGTGACCCGCAGTTTTCTCGACTTTGCCAGTTATAAGTTCTTTTTCCCAAAACTAATCGCCGGCCCCATTACCCGCTATCATCAATTTTCGGCGCAATACCAAGACCAGCAATTTCCCCACCTCATCCAAATTTCAGAAGGGTTGTGGCTGATTGCTGGTGGTGCGGTCAAAAAAGCCCTGATTGCCGATCATTTAGGTATTTTTGTAGATTTATGCTACGGCAACCTCGAAAGAGCCGGGAGCGGCGATTTATGGCTGGCTATGTTTGCTTATGGCTTGCAGTTGTATTTTGACTTTAGCGGCTATGTGGATATTGCTCGCGGTAGTGCCTTATTGCTAGGGTTCAATTTGCCCGAAAACTTCAACGCCCCTTATTTTGCCGTGAGTATTGCCGATTTTTGGCGACGCTGGCATATTACCTTGGGCAGTTGGCTACGAAATTATCTTTATTTTCCCTTGGGTGGCTCTCGTCAAGGCTTGGCCCGCACTTGTTTGAATCTGTTTCTGGTGATGCTGATTGCCGGAATTTGGCATGGGGCCGCTTGGGGTTATGTAATTTGGGGCATTTTTCACGGTATTGCTTTGGCTATTCACCGCTTAACTGAAACTTTGAGTCAAAAAGTCGAAGCCCTGGCAAATTTTTGGCGCAGTCTTCCCGGTGTTGTTGTCGCTTGGGGAATCACCCAGTTGATGGTCTTTAGTAGCTGGCTTTTCTTTCGCTTGCCCAGTTTGGATCGCTCTGGTTTGGTGTTGCAGCGTATGTTTAATTATGAAGGGGATATTCAGTTTGTCCAGAAGGTTTACATCGAAGCCCTGGGTTTAGAGCGTTTTGCCCTCACAGCCATTGTTTTCGCGATCGCGATCGCTATGGCTGTTACTTATTTATTCCAAAACGGTTTTAAACTGCAACTCAATTGGCCCGTCAAAATCCTGCTGATTCCCTTGGGATTGTACATTGTCTGGCTTTACGCACCCCAAGGGGGATTACAGTACATTTATTTCGATTTCTAGCTTTTAAACTCAGTCTTACTGCTAGTTATAAGCAAGCCTTATAAAATACATAAGTAAAAATTTCGTTACATAGCTTTACAAGTTCGGAAAACTCCCCTAGTATAAAAACAGTTCAAGAAAAGCCTGCAACTCAAAAAAGTTCAAGCAAACCTTGACAAATTCATACATAACGCAATTATTTCAACTATGACTACAACAATCCAAACACGCGAAAGCAATAGCGTGTGGGAGCGTTTT
>JBKHDX010000038.1:0-28069 GCA_046541115.1 Spirulinaceae cyanobacterium
GATATCTTATTCAACTCAATCTTATGTTTCCCTTAACTTAGGACAAATTTCAAACGCTAATTGTGACCCGTAAAAACAAACATCAAACTCAGTAAAAAATTTGATTCGACCTAAAATAACTGGGATAGTATTAACCCTAGTCCAAGCAAAAGCTAACTGCACTGGCTGAAACTCTCCTACGGTTGCCCAAACTAATAATCCCTTGGCTTGGGTACTGGCTAAATTCCCCGCTAAATTTACAGAAAACTTTTGCTCTTCCCAAATTGCCCCTAATTCCAGCCCAATGTCATAAGGCAATACATTAACACTCGCCCCTGTATCCAGTAAACCCATAACTTCAAAGGAACGATCTTGATACGTGAGGGTTAAAGGCAGATAAGGAACATCAGCTAAAATGCCATCTTCATCTCGTTTAGGTTGAAAAAGATAGCGGCGATCATTAAGCATTTTGCGATCGCTTTTGTTCTGTTTCTAGTAACTGCATAAGTTGTGCTGCTGCACCATGAGAGGTATGCACGGCACTCCATATTTCTGCGGCTTCATTATCTATACTAATGCCTTCCTCTTTCGCTAATTCAGCCGTTAAATGCTGTATAACTTGGAACTTTTCAGAGCGAGATAACTGTTGTAATTGCGTTAATAATTCGGGATTTAACATAAAACGATTTTGAAATTATTTTTCCACGTTACCACAGACTAGAACCCCGGTTTTTTCAAAAAACCGGGGTTCTGACAAGCAACCCAGTTAGGAAAACCGTACCTTCTCTACAATTTGGAGGAAAACCAACCTCAAAAGGTCGTGTTTTCGCCCACAGGGACTTGGTTCTCAGACTTTACAATAAGGTTAACCGCAAAAATTAATTTAATTGTCTATTGCCGCGAAACGGCGCGAAATGCAGTATTAGAGGACATTTTAACCGGAAGCACCAGAGGAGAGAATTGCCATGCAACCAACCAATCCCAATCAATTTACCGAAAAAGCCTGGGCTGCCATTGTGCGGACTCCAGACATTGCCAAACAGAACAAACACCAGCAAATCGAAAGCGAACACTTGATGAAGTCCCTGATTGAAGAAGATGGCCTTGCGGCCAGTATCTTCAACAAAGCCGGGATTAATTTGCAACGGTTGCGGGATAAAACCGAAGAATTTATCCAAAAACAGCCGAAACTGTCTAATGTGAGCGATTCGGTGTATCTCGGTCGCAGTTTGGACACCTTATTCGATCGCGCTGAGAAATTCCGCACCGACTTTGGCGATGATTACATTTCCATCGAGCATTTAGTTCTAGGCTATGCCCAGGATGACCGCTTTGGCAAAGGCTTTTTGCGGGAATTTAACGTTTCTGAATCTAAACTGAAAAAAGCGATCGCAGATATACGAGGCAATCAAAAAGTGACAGACCAAAACCCCGAAGGCAAATACGAAGCCCTAGAAAAATACGGTCGCGACTTGACCGAAATGGCGAAAGCTGGCAAGCTAGACCCAGTGATTGGTCGCGATGACGAAATTCGCCGTACCATCCAAATCCTGTCCCGTCGCACGAAGAATAACCCCGTTTTGATTGGGGAACCGGGAGTCGGGAAAACGGCAATTGTAGAGGGTTTAGCCCAACGCATTGTTAGTCGAGATGTACCGGAATCTCTGCGCGATCGCAAAGTGATTGCTTTAGATATGGGTGCATTAATCGCGGGGGCTAAATATAGAGGGGAGTTCGAGGAACGCCTCAAAGCCGTCCTCAAAGAAGTCACCGACTCCCAAGGTCAACTCGTCCTCTTTATCGACGAAATTCACACCGTAGTTGGCGCAGGGGCGACTCAGGGGGCCATGGATGCCGGAAACCTGCTTAAACCCATGTTAGCTCGCGGGGAGTTGCGCTGTATCGGGGCGACCACCTTAGACGAATATCGCCAGCATATCGAGAAAGATGCCGCCTTAGAACGGCGTTTCCAAGAAGTGATGGTGAACGAACCCAATGTGGCCGATACGATCTCGATTTTGCGGGGTCTCAAGGAACGCTACGAGGTTCACCACGGCGTACAAATTGCCGATACTGCCTTGGTAGCCGCGGCCCTGCTGTCGAATCGTTATATTAGCGATCGCTTCCTCCCGGACAAAGCCATCGACCTGATCGACGAATCGGCGGCTAAGTTGAAAATGGAGATTACTTCCAAACCCGAAGAACTCGACGAAGTAGACCGCAAGGTGCTTCAGTTGGAAATGGAACGGCTATCTCTGCAAAAGGAAAATGACGAGGTTTCCCGCGAACGCCTCGAAGCCTTGGAAAAGGAACTGGCTAACCTCAAAGAAGAACAAAATCGCCTCAACGCCCAATGGCAATCCGAGAAGGAGATTATCGACAAGCTACAGGGCGTTAAGGAAACGATTGACAGGGTTAACCTGGAAATTCAGCAAGCCGAACGGGATTATGACCTGAATCGGGCGGCTGAGTTGCGTTATGGGCGTTTAACCGACCTCCAACGGCAAAGTAAGGAAATCGAGGAGGAAATGCAACGCATCCAAACCACGGGTAAATCCCTGTTGCGCGAGGAAGTCCTCGAAGCTGATATCGCCGAGATTATCTCCAAGTGGACGGGAATCCCGGTGAGTAAGTTGGTTGAGTCCGAGAAAGCGAAATTGCTCAATCTCGAAGACGAATTACACGATCGCGTGATCGGTCAAGAAGAAGCGGTAACCGCCGTAGCCGACGCAATCCAGCGATCGCGGGCGGGTTTGGCTGACCCCCAGCGTCCGATCGCCAGCTTTATCTTCCTGGGGCCTACTGGGGTGGGTAAAACGGAATTAGCCAAAGCCCTCGCAGCCAATTTATTCGACACCGAAGACGCGATGGTTCGCATCGATATGTCGGAATACATGGAGAAACACGCCGTATCCCGCTTGGTGGGTGCGCCTCCGGGATATGTGGGCTACGAACAAGGGGGACAACTCACCGAAGCAATTCGCCGTCGTCCTTACTCGGTGATCCTTTTTGACGAAATCGAGAAAGCCCACGCAGATGTGTTTAACATTATGCTGCAAATCCTCGATGACGGGCGTTTGACGGATTCTCAAGGTCATGTGGTGGACTTCAAAAACGCCATTATCATTATGACCAGTAATATCGGTTCCCAGTACATTCTCGATCTCGGTGGCGATGACGAACAGTATAACGAGATGCGATCGCGAGTGACCGAAGCGATGCAACAAAACTTCCGTCCTGAATTTCTCAACCGCATTGATGAAGTTGTCATCTTCCACAGTTTGGTGAAAGAACAATTGCGGCAAATTGTTCGCATCCAAGTCCAACATCTGCGCGATCGTTTAGCCGACCAAAAACTGTCTCTGCGTTTAGCTGACGAAGCCCTCGATTTCCTCGCCGAAATCGGCTACGATCCCGTCTACGGGGCGCGTCCCCTCAAGCGGGCGGTACAACGGTATCTAGAGACCGCGATCGCGAAATCCATTCTCCGAGGTGAATTTTCTGCCGGAGATACCATCTACGTCGATGTGGAGTCCGAACGTCTCATTTTCAAGCGTCTCCCTTCTGAGTTGGAGATGTTAGCGAAGTCGTAATTCTTCAGAACCCCGGTTTTTTGAAAAAACCGGGGTTCTTTTTTGTCTTATGAACCAACAACAAGTATTAAACTTAATTGAACAAAAGCGCGATCGCCTGGATGAATTTGCGGTCAAAGCTTTATTTTTATTTGGTTCAGTTGCTCGCAATGAAGCCAATTCAAATAGCGATGTTGATTTTTTGGTAGAATTTAATCGCCCTGTTGGGTTATTTACCTTATTAGGGTTAAAATCGTTTCTAGAAGAACTATTAAGCTGTTCGGTGGATATTGGTACGCCAGATTCTCTACGTCCTCATCTGCGAGATACCGTATTAAAAGAGGCGATTCGTTTAATATGAGTGAAACAGTTTACATCAAAACTAATATTTTCAGAGATTGATTATGTATCGAGATAAAATAGTAGATGAAATCCACAAGATTCGTGAGGAATATTCGCGCTCATTTAATCATGACTTAAAAGCCATTTTTGCCGATTTACAAAAACAGCAAGCCGCAAGCGATCGCGAGTTTGTGAATTTGTCGCAAAAGCTAAAGCTCACGACTGAATAAGAAATGAACGTCTGCTTAAATAGTGGAGATTAAGAACCCCACTAACCCTCTTGAAAAATCTCTGCTGCGGTGAGATTAAACGGGGGAAAAGTCGGTGAAATAATCCTGTCATCGTTGCGAAACGAACTTACTTGATATTCCCCATCTATTAACTGATAAACGAAAAAAGCGGGTTGCTTGGGATTACCTAAAAAATTGCGTCCTCCCATGGCGTTATAGTCTACAATCCAATATTCAGGGATACCCATTTCTTCGTAATCAGCCCGTTTTTTGAAGTAATCATCTCTCCAATTGCTGCTAACCACTTCGACGATGAGTTTAACGGATTGGGCATTTTCAATAACAGAAGCTTGTTGCCAACGAGGTTCGCTAGACAAGACTTCTCGATCTAAAACAATAATATCCGGTTCGTAACCCGATCGCCCTTGGTTGGTTTTCACAATGGATTCTCTGGGGATAATCCAGTTGCTGCGTTTGTCCATTTGCGCGATCGCGAAGATCAACTCTACCATCAAAAATCCGGTAACATTAGAATGCGAACCTGTGGGTTTGGGCATTTCTAGAACTATCCCATCGTGAAGTTCGTAGCGTTTTCCTTGATTGGGATACCAAGCGATAAACTCATCAAAAGTAATGGATTGGGTTAAAGATTGATTCATAACTTGCTACGGCAAAATATCGAGCCATCTTAATTATACTCTCGTTTTAGAGGCTCAAAAGTGGATTGGGAGAGGACACATTTACTCTTAAGTGGATTTGATGAGGTGAAACTTACTTCATATTCCCTAATTTATTGAAGGATTAGCTTAACTTAGTACACTTCATCATGGCTACCAATATCAACAAAAACTGCTTGGTCAGTTTCTGTAAAATAAAACAATACTCTTTCATCATAATCTACCGTAAAACTCCATAAATCATTCAACTTACCAGATAGTGTATGAGTTTTTAATCTCGGATCGTAAGGATTCAAGATAAATATTTCTAATTTTTGCCAAAATTTTTTCTCTACAACTTCATTACCTTTAATTCTTTTTTTGTAAGCCCGTTTAAAAGCCGAACTAAAACTAACTTCCATAATTATTCTTCAATTAGCTGTCTTAACTCATCAATTTGGTTGGAAAATTTGAGTTTTCTTTGTTTTTCTTCTTTTTGGGTTGCTTGGAAGTTATCATAAATGCGATCGCGACCTTCTTCACGGAGATATTGCTGCAATAATGATTTAATTTCTTCTTTTTCATCTGTAGAAAGATTTTTGATGATTTCAACTGCATCATTAAATGTCATTATTCACTAAGCCTCTTAGAAATATTTATATGGCGCTACGGCAAAATATTGAGCCATTTTTATTATACTCTCGTTTTAGAAGCCTCTCTACCGTGGGAAAGGGGTTGGGGTGAGGGCGTATTTTCAGTAAAAAAGTTTAACTGAAAGAAGACAGATTGAGTATTTTGGCTTGTACGGATTCGAGTAAAAGGTTTTGAATAAAAGCACTCGCATTCAAAATTTCGATACCGATTAGTTCCCCGGCTTCATTTAATTCTGCGGTGATGTCAGGACTAATTTCGATACTATCAGCTTCATATTCATCAGTGATTGCAATATGAATGACATTCTCTTTTTCAAAGTATTTCATTTTAGGGTAATCCATCAATTTATAAACCTTTCAATAGGACAAAACCCCGGTTTTTTGAAAAAACCGGGGTTTTAAAGCAACTACTGTAACTGTTCCCGTAATTGCTGTTTTGCGGTTTCTAAAGCTTCGGGTAGCTTACTTGCATCCCGTCCCCCAGCTTGGGCTAAATTGGGACGGCCACCCCCACCCCCACCGCAGATTTTAGCGATTTGGCCGATAAATTTACCTGCTTGGATTTTTTTATCTTTGTGGACTTGGGGACTGAATGCAGCCACAAGACTAACTTTCCCTTCTGTGGGAATAGAACCGAGAACCACAGCACTTTCACCGAGTTTTTGTTGCAGGCGTTCGGCGGCGGTTTTGAGGCTGTCGGGGTCTGCGTCGTCCATAGAAGCAACGAGGAGTTGTAAATCGCCAATTTTCTCCGCTTGTTCCAGAAGTTGGTCGGATTTGGCGATCGCGAGTTCTTTCTTGGCCGCGTCTAATTCCTTTTGTACCCCTTTGAGTTCGTTTTGTAAACTGGTAACGCGATCGCAAATTTCTTCTGGTTTGGCTTTGAAGCGATCGCCCAAATCTCGCACCACGCGATCGCGCACTTCGAGGTAATCTAGAATAGCAGGGCCGGCCACCGCTTCAATCCGTCGCACCCCCGAAGAAATCCCGGTTTCGGAGATAATCTTAAATGCGCCAATTTCGGCGGTATTGGTAACGTGAGTCCCTCCGCAAAGTTCCATAGAAACGCCGGGGAAGTCAATCACCCGCACTTCGTCGCTGTATTTTTCTCCAAACATCGCGATCGCACCCTTGGCTTTAGCATCTTCAAGGGGCATAATATCAATATCGGCGCTGTGGGCTTCAGCAATCCAAGTATTCACCTGGTTTTCCACTTGTTGCACTTCTTCAGGAGTCAGGGAACGAGAACAGTTAAAATCGAAGCGCAAGCGGTCAAAGGCTACCATTGACCCCGCTTGCGAAATCGAGTCATCTACTAACTTTCTCAACGCCGCTTGTAACAGGTGGGTTGCGGTATGATTGGCTTGAGCGCGACGACGACAAGCCCGGTCAATTTGCGCGGTTACAGGTTCGCCTAATTTCAGAGTTCCTCGTTCGATGTGACCGTAATGGACGAAAATGTTTTCTTGTTTCTGGACATCTTCGACGCGGACGACAATCTCCTCTCCTAAAATATAACCGCGATCGCCAATTTGTCCCCCCGATTCGGCATAAAATGGGGTTTCTTCTAAAATAACTTGTACCTCGTCTCCGGCACTTGCCATTTCCACCGCTTCCCCGTTGACAACCAAGCCCATAATCTGGGTTTTCGTGCTTAAATCCGTATAGCCTAGAAACGCCGTAGCTTTGCTTTGGCTGGCTAATTCCGTCAAAATATTTTGGGCGGTTAAGTCGATGGTTTCCCGGTCTTTATTACCTAACCCTTGGTGTTTTTTCATCTCAATCTCAAAGGCTTCGAGATCGACTTGAAACCCTTGTTCGGCGGCGATTTCCTCGGTCAATTCCAAAGGAAAACCATAAGTCGCATACAGGTCAAATGCGTCCTCTCCGGAAATCATTTTTTCCGATTGATTCGCCGTTTTCGCAATCACCTCAGCCAGTAACTTTTCACCGCGTTCGAGGTTTTTCAAGAAAGCAGTTTCTTCCCGTTGCAGTTCGGATTTGATATAGTTTTCTCGTTCGCGAACATGGGGATAAGCGTCTTCGGACAGGGCGATCGCAACTTCAGCCACATCACTGATAAACTGATCTTCAATGCCGATTAAACGCCCGTGACGCACCACGCGACGAATGAGACGACGCAAAACGTAACCCCGTCCCGTATTGGAAACCGTAATCCCATCTGCAATCATGTGAACCACAGCCCGGACATGATCGCCAATCACTTTCAGGGAGACTTGGGTTTTCTCGTCGGCTTTGCTGTAGTTAACTTTTGCCAGTTTAGCAGCAGCTTCGATAATCGGCAGAATTAAGTCAGTTTCGTAGTTATTTGGCACACTTTGGAGAATTTGCGCCATCCGTTCCAAGCCCAACCCGGTATCAATGTTTTGCTTGGCCAGGGGAGTCAAATTCCCTTCTGCATCCCGGTTGTATTGCATAAAGACGAGGTTGTAAAACTCGATAAACCTCGAATCGTCTTCTAAATCGATGTTTTTATCGCCTTTTTCCGGGTGAAAGTCATAGTAAATTTCCGAACAGGGGCCGCAGGGGCCAGTGGGGCCGGATTTCCAGAAGTTATCTTCTGCACCCATGCGTTGAATGCGATGGGGGGCAATCCCAATTTTATCGCGCCAGATGGCAAAAGCTTCGTCGTCTTCTTCAAAAACACTGGGAACAAGACGTTCTGGGGGTAAACCAAAGCCTTCGGTAGACAGTTCCCAAGCCCATTGAATCGCTTGTTCTTTGAAATAATCCCCAAAGCTAAAATTCCCCAACATCTCGAAGAATGTATGGTGTCTCGCGGTACGACCCACATTTTCGATATCGTTGGTACGAATACATTTTTGCGAAGTGGTGGCGCGATCGCAAGGGGCAGGTTTTTGACCGAGGAAAATCGGCTTGAAGGGTAACATCCCTGCAATGGTCAACAACACCGTGGGGTCTTCGGGAACCAAAGACGCACTCGGTAAGATATTGTGGCCGCGTTCGGCATAAAAGTCTAGGAATTTTTGGCGGATTTCGCGACCACTGAGGAATTTAGGAGTATAACTCATAATGTTTAAACGTAGATAATCGGGCCAGACAAGCGTTTCTCATTGTTACATTTCATCGTATCGAATTGGTTATTGGTTGTTGGCGCGATCTGGCGTTGATCTCGCAAATCCGTAATGTAACAAAATCGACTACCCAATATTCTGTTATTCCTAATGTAAACTTTTGTAAAGAAAACGCGATCGCTGCATAAAATCCATCCCTTTGGCCAGAGAAGTCAGTGAAGGCTTACCGAACGACTAATGTATCTACCGGAAACTGACACAGCTTGGGATGATTTTGTTTGTCCGGCGTTAGAACAGTTTTGGAAACTGGGAAAACAACGCGACAGCAACGATTTTTTGTTAATTTCGCCCCAAAATCGCCAGAAACACTTGATTTCTGAAGTTGAGGCTTGGGCGTTACGTCACTTTAACGGGCGTTTTCAGGTGAAACAAATTCAAGCCCAAGTGCAGAAAAAGTTTCCCGATGCGTCTGCGGATTTGGTTGCAGGGTTGATTCAAAAGTTAATTGATTGGCAAGTCTTGGCTTTTGGAAATGAGGAGAATGATCCGACTCCGACGGTAGATACTCCAGCGTTAAAATCGACGGTAGAATGGCGTTTTAATCCCGATGGCTATTGGATTCTTCGCAATCGGGGCGATCGCACTTTTTTACAGGTGAGTTGCCAGGATAAAAACGCCATTGAACAGTTGGGAACGTTATCCAGTCAAGCGATTTTAGCCGAGTTTTGCATTCCTCCTACTCATTTTAAACGGCTGTTACAAATGTTGGCTGCGACGGGGATGTTAGAGGGAACGCAACCGATGAAAAAGCAGAAACGGGGTAAGTTTAATCCCTTGCAACTGTTGTTTTTCAAAATTCCTTTATTCAATCCCGATCCTTGGCTGAATCAACATATTGACAAAATCCGCTTTTTCTGGTCGAAAGTATTTGCTTTTGGTTTACTTTTCTTCCTCGCAACCGCTTGGATTTACGGGACAAATCAACGAGGAGAAATTCTCAAGTTTGGGCAAGATTTAATGCAGGCTTCTGGGTCATCTTTATTGATTCCTTTTGCCTTACTTTCGGTTTCTGTAGTGACTTTACACGAACTCGGTCACGCTTTCACACTTAAGAATTATAACGGCGATGTTCCTGAAGTGGGATTGCTGTTTATGTGCTTGTTTCCGGCGGCTTATACGGACACCACCGACCAATATTGTTTATCGCGATTCTACCGCATTTTAGTCGTAGCTGCCGGGGTAATTGTTCAAATTTCGATTGCCGCGATCGCCTTGTGTTTGTGGAATTTAACGGTGGCTGGAACTTGGTTACATACCACCAGTTATTTATTAATGGTTGCGGCTTTATTTACCGTTGCGGTTAACTTGAATCCCATGGCAAAGTTTGATGGTTATTATCTCACGGTTGCAGTTACCGGGATTAATAATTTACGCAGTCGAGCCTTTGGTTTTTATGCAAATTTATTCACGGGAAAGCCGATACAAGAGCGACCAAAAGATGCTTGGATTTTGGCGATTTATGCCCCGTTTAGTATTCTCTACATCTGGTTTATTTTTGGCTTTTTGTTCTACCGTTTAGCGGATTGGCTTTTGCTCAATATTCCCACTATTGCCGCGATGTTGCTTTTGGTTTGGGCGATTTATTACTGGTGGCCCGAATCTGAATAAGTTTTACTTTTAACGAACAATCACTCAAGAATTTTAAGGATTAGAAAAAATGACTGTTACTCCCAAAAATCACACTGCTGAAAATAATCAAGTTTTAAAGTTAGTCCCTCCCCAAGGACTCCCCCCCGGACAACTTCCCCAACAGCCGACTGAGGAAATTTCTACACCCACTCCAACCCCACAAAAAGCACCAACTTCTCCTTGGAAAAAGTGGGCAATTATTGGGACTGTCGCGTTAGGAATTGGAGGTATTTCATTGATTCCTATGCCTAATTTTGTCACGGGAGATGCAGAAATTACTTCTCGCGAAGATGAGCGTCAAGCGATTACAATGCCAAGATCGGGTCGCGTTGAAATTAAGGTAAAAACTCGTCAACCCATTGCAGTCGGTGATATTATTGCTGAAGTTGAAAGTGACGAATTAAATAGTCAAATTACCCAAGCTGAACAAAGTTTAGAGCAAACCAAAGTTAGTTTAAATGCGGCTCAACAGGATTTATTTTTAGCTCAATCTCGACTACAAGCGGCTGAAACTAATGAAAGAAATGCTCGCGATCGCGTCAATCGTAAAAGAGACGAATTAACGAATATTACGATTTCTCCTCAAGCTCAACAAATCCAGCAAGAAATCGCGGCAATGCGAGAAGAAATCCAAGGAGTTGAAGTAGAAATTCTGGCAATTCAAGCGGATAAAGGTAGTTTAGAAGCGCAGTTAGCGAGTGTTAATCGAAAGCTGGCTTTATATCGACCTGCGGCTGAAGGTATTCCCCAAACTGTTTTAATTAATACTGAAACTGAGCTTTTGACGGTACAAAGTGCGATGACTCAAAAGGACGCTCAAGTTGAAACCAAACGCCGTCAAATTCAACAAAAACAAAGTTTAATTGCGGCAAAATCCGAGCAAATTAATCAAGTGAGCAAACAACTCCAAGATACAGTTTACAGCTACCAAGATGATTTGACTCAGGCGATCGCGCAAACCCGTACTGCTCAACAAGAAGTCCAAGCTGCAACTACCAAAATTCAATCGCAACAACAAGTCATTGTGAAACTCAATCAGGATTTAGCCAAACTTCAACAGCAAAAATCAAAACTTCAAATCAAAGCTGAAACGTCAGGAGTGGTGACGACTCCCGACTTGGATTTGAAACAAAATAAACATCTCAATAGCGGCGAAGAAATCCTCGATATTGTCAAGTTAACTGACCTAGAAGCCGAGGTGAAAATCCATCCAGAAGACCGTTATTTAGTCAAAGAAGGAGCGCAGGTTAGTGTTGAGCTACAAGGGAGTAGCGAGCCTTATACAGCCACAGTAGAAAGCATCGATCCTATGGCTCGATTGTCGGAACAAAATCAAAAACCGATGTTGACGGTTCAGATTTTAATTGAAAACGAAGCCAAAGAATTTTTACTGCAAGAAACGGGTTATGCTCATATCAAAACTGAAAATTTACGGGTGTATCAAAAAGTCAGCCATGAGTTTAATAAGCTGGTTAATATTCGTAAATATTTCCCTTGGTTAACGATGAATCGCGAACCCAATTCTTAACATTGTAGTTATTCTAAATAAAAAACGACAGCCCGCCCGCAGATTAAAATCTGGGGCTAACAAGAACAAAGTCCGCTTTCACGGACTGAACTCATCAAGTTCATGTATGGAACGCGGGTTGGAATAACTATAAATCTGGTTGAGACGGTGCGTTATACTTTGTTAACGCACCCTATTGGCGTGACATACCTTAAGTGTTGGGTTACGGCGAATAGCTAGATTGCAGTCAGAACCTAAGTTTCAGCCGCCTAAGCCACCCTACTTTAAAGCCTCATTTTAGCTGTGTCGCGCCACTATTGCTAAATTCGTAGTTGGTTGTTTGGGCATGAATTTGTCCGGTTTTCCAACCCTGAGATACCGGAATTTCGCCGGATACAGGGTCATAAACGGCAAAATGGTCAGACCATCGGTGAAGGGTTGAATTGCGCCGAATCAGGGGTAATAAGTTGCGAGAATTGTATTGTAGAGATAGGGTGTTGCGATCGCGTCCTTGTAAAGCCACATAACCGCGATTAAGAGAACCTAAATTGAGTTGAGTTTCGGGGTTGACATTACGCTTAAACTGTGCATAATTGCCGTGGGTTTGAGGTTCGCCAATTTCCAAAGCAAAGCCCGAATAGCTATTATTTAAAGCTGTGGCTTTTAGCGTCACTTCGCTGGCGTAGTTTTGAGCGTGTTTTTCATCGGCAATGGTTACAACTTCAGGGGAATTGAGATTAATCGGAAACAGGGCAATCCAGGTTTGAGCAAGCTGAATAAACCACACGCGATCGCGCAATTCCCAAGTTACATTTTTGGGAAACTGAAAGTAAAAATCGCGGTTATTATTCGGTCGCAACCATATCAAAAGATTGCGAAACTGAGCAATTTGATCTCCTGGATTTTTACCCGGTTTAACCCAACCTTCACTGGTATTTACGACGAAGAAATCAACGCCTCTGTCGGGATTTTCTGCCATTAACTTAAACGGCGCAACATCCCCATCAGGAAAAGCCGAAACTAAACTCCCCATTTGATAAGTATGACCGAAAAAATTAGTTTCCCAATAACCGGGGCGATCGCTATTTCCGGCTTTCCAGTTTTCATATAAAGGCTTGGTTGCGAATAATTCTAAAGATTTGGAAAACTGTTTTCTCGCGATGGCGACAGCAACCATGGGCGGACGATAAGGACTGGTGATAAAGTGTAACGTATTGAGATCGGGGTCGGGATTCTCTATAAAAGTATCGCCAAAATAAAGGTAAAAACTGCGGGCTGCGGCAGACCCAAATACCACATTTCCTAAGCCGTAATCTCGCTTAATTGGCCCGCCCCAACCACCGCGAAAATACTTTATTGCGGCGGCAATAGAAAGCCAATCTAAAGCCGCTTTTCCTAAAGCCTTGATTTCTAAATTTTGGGCAAAGTCGTAGAGATTGAGGTAAGCCGCAAAGGTATGATTGTGATAATTTTCAGAATCCCATTCTCCCATGCCAATGTTATATAAAGTGCTAACATAGCGATGGAGTTTCTCAGCATAAATCTGGCGCACCGTTTCGTTTTGAGTTTCTTCTGCCATGAGGTAAATTGCAACCTCACGCATGGCGCGTAAATTGTCTGTATTGCGCCCATCTACCCATTTTCCGCGCCGTTGAATTGACCAATCTTTACCGCTACCATCTCCATTCCCATACACAGGATGCGGACGGGTTAAAGGGTCTTGTTCTGTCCAAAGTTTTGCCCCGGCAAACATTCGTTGCTGATAATCGGGGTCGAGATATTTACCAAATAGAAAATACTTGCGAATTTGATTTTTTAAAGTAAAGGAATAATAGTAATCAATTCCGGCGGTGTGGCGGTGATCTTCGGCTTGCACATCTTCAGATTGGAGAAACGCGATCGCGTCTTCTTGATGTCCTGCCAAAAAATCGAACATTGCCTTAGCATAAGCCCTTTTTTCGTTTTCTTGATGGGTATTGCCGTAGGGTTTGCCTTGATGAAAATTAATAATATTACGAGCTTTTGCTTGAAATTCTGCTTCTAACTCTGGCGGCCAAGAATTGCGGAGATCGACCGGAATTTCTGCTAAATTAATATTGAGAAAATCATCGTCTGTAGCTGTCGAAACAGCTTGACTTTTAGAAGTCGATCGCGAAATAGAAGAACTAAATCCACAACCCGCGATCGCCATTAAAAAAAAGAGCAGGACACGCCGATTCATAAACCTTGATTGCTTCTTTCCTGCTTCTAGGATAAATTATTTCCGTAGATCGTCGCGCAAATCCTCTGAATCGTCAGGCATTTGCGGTGTATGGAGGGGATTATCTACCACTTCCTGGGGATTGGTGTCGGGGGAATAACCCGGTTTTATTACCAAGTCGCGAGGATCGTAGGTGCGATTTTCTGATTGTTGGTTTTCGGGTTGTTTTTCGGGGGAGGTCATTTCAGTTATCAGTTATCAGTTATCTTATCAGTACCTCTACTTAAAACCAGAGGTTTGAGACCTTATTTTTAGGTCATAATAGTTATTTGAGGCACCACGGGAGGAGTCCCCGTGGTGCGATCGCCCATTATTCTTGAACCTCGCGATCGCTGCTAAGATTAGTAGCCGCAGGATTTTCCACAGGAGAATTCGTTTCTTGTTCGCTTGCGTCAATTTCGCCGCTTAACAGCGAATTGCCACCCGCATAATGTTGAGACTCATTCCAACTGTCTCTGGCTTCTTCTGAGGCACGATTAGGTTGATTGGGGTCAGCCATAAAAACTTCCCTCCGATTGCTTGCTTCTCTTACAACCTAAGCCATTTTGAGGTTTGTATCTTCCCCCTGTCGATGTATCTTTTACCGTTAACCAATAAACTACGAAACCGAAACCGCTGCCGCTTGAGCAAACAAAGCCGCGAAATCTTCAGTTACTTCAGCTTTTGGGTCATCTTCCGGGCGAGAAATGATGTCAAATGCCGTATTATGGCTGTTAGGCTGCCGTAATGCCTGTACTACCACCTCGGCTACATCGGCTCGCGGAATCGAAGTGGGGATATCATCGGGAGGATGGGCTAATAATTCATCATTATCTCCCACAATCAACTCCCGCACCCCTCCGGGTTGGTCGAGCAATCCCCCAGCCCGAATAATCGTATAATCGATGCCAGATTGCATCAGGTATTCTTCCGCTTTGCGCTTCCAGATCAGAATATTGCCATCACCAATGCGGTTAAGAGGATGATTTTCATTCGTTCCTCCCATGGAACCAACGAGGACAATCTGTTTGATTCCGGCGGCTTTAGCCACATCAATTTGATTGACTTGACCCTGAAAATCCACTTCTTCGGGCATTCCCCCCGGTTCAAAATTAAACTCAGGCCGTTGTCCCGGTTGGGGGGGCGTTTTCATCTGGGGGACTGCACTGGTGAGAATCACCAACGCCTCACAGCCTTCTAAAGCCGTCTCTAAGGTGGAGCGATCGCGAATATCCCCAAAATAGAAACCCTCGGTACTGCCGAATCGTTCTTCGACTTTAGCAGGCGATCGCGCCAAGCCAAACACCTCAAATTCTTCGGGCAAGCGTCTTAACTTTTCTACCACTAAGGCCCCCGTTTTGCCTGTAGCCCCCGTTACTAAAACTTTTTTTGCAGACATATCCACTTAATTTACCAACCGCTAATGGCATAAATTTCGCTTTCGTGAGAAACAGGAGTGTCTGTTTCGGGTTCTCCCTCATCGATCCGTTCTTCGACGCAGAAAGTCGCCGTATTAAAGCCCCCAAACCGCTTAACGGTACTGGTACGCACCCGCATATTCGGAGCAGCAAACCAAAAACGCTCAGTGGTACTCATGGTGTCGTATTCGGTTACCAATACCAAAGCGTCCTTTTCGTCAATTTCGTATTCTCCGGCAATCGGGACAATTTCAGCGTAACCTCTTTCTCGTAGCAATTTCCCTTTTTTGGGATTATCAGGATTAGGAATCAACGAGAAAACCGTCGTTCCCTTATGTTCCTCTCCTTCCTTGTCCCAAGCCATGGCACCTTCCCAACTGACAAAAGCGCCCCCCACCGCTAAACTAGGGTCAACTTCGTGCATTTGGCAGATTTCGATGACTTTGGGGTCATCTTTAGCCAAAGGTTTCACCTCAATCTCGGAACCGCCATTTTCAGCCCGACGAAAGGGGAGGTGATGGGTGGTGCGTTGCGATCGCCAAGTTCCTTCGCTACGCTGAAAGAATTCCATTGCATCCATAATTCGAGTTATCCTCTTTCTTTTTCGTTCTGTATTATTTTCGCGTATTTTGGTTTTTTGTTCACAGATTTTGACGGGAGGGGTTTTTCCCGACTCAGGGGGTCGAAAACTTAGCCGGGGGACTCCAACCTTGATTTCACCCCCCGAAGGACAAAGGACTAATGAGATAAAATCAAACCAAACCCATCATTGCAAAAAAAAGTTGATGCAATCATTACTAGCGGAAGACCTAACTACTTTGGTATCCGGGTTCAGAGCGCTCGGCGATCCCTTAAGATTAAAAATAGTGGATTTGTTGCGATCGCAAGAACTCTGCGTCTGCGAACTCTGCGAAAAACTCGATACCAGTCAATCCAAGCTTTCCTTTCACCTCAAAGCCCTCAAAGACGCAGATTTAGTCCAAGCCCGTCAAGAAGGACGCTGGATTTACTATCGCTTAAATTTGGCCCAATTCGCCACCCTAGAACAGCATTTAGCCGAATATCGCCGCTTTAGCCCCCCATTCCCCCCCCAGTCTTGCAATCCTCGATCGCTTGTCGAAAGCCCTAATTCGCAGCACTGTGACGCGGGCCTAACTTAGCACTTAATTCCTCTTTAATGCGGTTGAGAATCGAAGTTTCATCGAGAGAATCGAGAATGCGAGAAACAATCGCTTTTGGCCCATCTGGCCCCCAAGATGCGCCGTTAGCGAGGTAAGTTTTGGTAATATTACCGATCGCGTAGGACGAAACCCCGGCGACACTACCTTGGGCGATCGCAACCGACAAATAAGGAATCAGAGAAACGCCCCCCGTTGCTGGAATCGATAAACCCAGTAAACCTTTCAAACCGCTTAATCCTAAAGTAGCCAGCAATTCGCTGGCGCTAATTCCCCCCATACTCAGCGCAATTTTACGCAACAACTGCACCGCCGCCGATTGGGTCATGGAAATGCCGTACAATTTCGATAAAGAAAGAATTGCAACCACATCAATAATTGCCCCGGTAAATAAATCAATGGCAGTCACCGGATTAAGGGCGATCGCGAGGGCTTTAAGAGATACCGTTTGCCCAATTAACTGATTGGCCGCCGCCTCCCGAATCGCTAATTTTCGAGCCACCAAGCGCTCGTTAACCTCATCGGCATAGAGCATCGTATTAAGCGCTACCAAAGACTTGCCTTCGCGGTGCAGAATATCGAGAATTTTCAGCTTTAATTCCTCGATTTGCGGTTGTCCGCGTAAAGTCTTCACGCGAATTTTGCCGTCTCGATCTCGCGTTGCTTGTTTCACCAACGGCGAAGCGGCTACCATTACGATTTCCTCTGGAGAAAGTAATTCTCGCACCCGGCGATCGCGAATAGTTTGGTAAACGGCCTGACGATCCGCTTCGGGATATTGGTCAATTTTATTAAAAACCAGCAAAATCGGCTTTCCGACATCTCGCAGTTGCGATAACGCCGTAAATTCAACTTTCGTTAAATCTCCCGCCACGATAAACAAAATTAAGTCCGCTTGCTTGGCCACTTGTCGCGCCAATTGTTCGCGGGTTTCCCCGTCTACTTCATCAATTCCGGGGGTGTCAATCAGTTGGATTTGCGAGTTTCCCGTCCCCGGAAGGGCAACGCGCTGAATATCTACAGGATAATCGGTGAGGGTTTCTGGGGTGACTTGCCATTGAGCGCTGTCAATGGTGCGCGTTACCCCATGCAGCGGCCCCACCACAAAGGCTTCTTGACCGAGTAGAGCATTCAAAATCGACGATTTACCGCGGCCCACCATCCCAAACGCAGCGATTTGGATGACGGTATGGTCGAGTTTCTCGATCAAGGTGCTGAGATGATCGATTTCTGCTTCTAAGCCAGCTTTTTCGCGATTGGAGAGGTTAAGGTTCCGTACCAAGCCCTTGAGGGAGTCTTGGGCCTGTTTATAGTTAATTTCCGCTTGAATTTCCCCAAAACTGAGAATTGCATTGTCCCATTCTTCGAGAATGGGACGAGGATTGGGCGCGTCAGACTCAGACAAGAAAAACCTCCTTTCAAGGTAGCTCAAGGCCAATAGGAGGGCGATCGCAGTTTGGTTCTAGTTTGAAATTAACCGCGATCGCGACAATTGACCCTATAGCCTCATTTTAGCGATTGAACGGAAGAAGAAAGGATCGGTTTTACCCTCGAGTTAGCCTGAAGCTCAAAATGGCGGTTTATAAATCGAGAAAATTGCTAACCACCGCAGCAGTCTGAGGTTGAGATGATTGGGAAACAGATGGAGGTGTAGATGTCCCTAGCTGAACGAAGTAATAAAGTGATAGCACCAACGTAAAAGCCAGTATTAGGCGTTCTAACATAAAGAACCACCTCCCTAACAGATTTTCGGTCACAATGCTATTATTGCCGCAATTGGGCTTGGCTTCTAGGATCGATCTCACGGCGGCATTGTGCGCTAGGTCATCGAAGAGTGTTCTGCTTGAGGTACTAACAAGCGGCTAATCGCGTCAGCACAAACCGGTTGACTAAACAAATAGCCCTGGACGCGATCGCACCGCAAAGAGCGCAATAAATCCAGTTGAGCTTGGCTTTCAATCCCTTCTGCCACAGTTTTAAGATTCAAGCTGCGAGCCATCTCAATCACCGCTTTAATAATACCCAGGTCGGCAGGGGAAGCCTCATTCACCAGATCGTCTAGAAAAGACTTGTCAATTTTGATCGTATTGAGGGGAAAGCGTTTTAGCGTCCACAAAGAAGAATAACCCGTCCCAAAATCATCCAAGGAAATTTGAATTCCTTGCTGTTGTAAAGTCTTGAGAACAGAAATTGTAAATTCAACATCCTGCATCGCCGTCCCTTCTGTGATTTCCACATCCAGCCATTGAGCATCTAGACCCGTTTTGTGCAGTAAATTAATAATGGTATTGACCAAGTGGGGGTCAAGAAATTGATGAGCCGTAAAGTTCACACTCATCTGAAGGGGCGGTAAACCTTGGTTTTGCCAAGCCACCGCTTGAGCGCAAGCGGTTTCGAGTACCCATTCCCCAATCGGCAGAATTAAACCCGTTTCTTCGGCAATGGGGATAAAATGCAACGGCGAAATCAGTTTGCCCTCTGGGGTTTGCCAGCGAATTAAGGCTTCTACCCCCACGATTTTGCCCGTTTTTAGCTCGATTTGGGGCTGGTAGTGCAGAATAAACTCTTTGCGCTCTAGGGCGCGATACAGGCTATTTTCGAGCAGGAGGCGATTTTGAATTTCGCTGCCAATGGCCGAGGTATAAAGTTGATAATGATTGCGGCCGAGTTGTTTGGCTGAGTGCATGGCTGCGTCGGCGTTTTTGAGCAGGGTTTCGGCATTCTCGCCATCAAAGGGCGCGATCGCGATGCCGAGACTCGCTTTCACATAAAATTTTTGTTGTTGAATCGTGAGGGGCTTTTCTAGACTGTGTAGTAATTTTTGGGCAATTTTATGGGCTTGTTTGAGATTGGCAATTTCAACGAGGATGGTAAACTCGTCCCCTCCCCAACGGGCAATCAAGTCTTTTTCCCCCAGAAGTTGGTTGAGGCGATCGGCGACTTTTTCCAACAGGCGATCGCCCGTAGCATGGCCCAAGGTATCGTTAATATGCTTGAAACCGTCTAAATCTAAAAAGATGGCGGCCAAAATTTTGCCTTGTTGCAAACCATTAACCAACGCCAACTCCAGTTGTTGATTAAACAGCAAACGATTTGGGAGTCCCGTTAAAGCATCATGGGAAGCTTGGTGGCGGATCGTATCTTCGACGCGACGCTGCACAATCGACAGATAAAGATGAATCCCCAAGGCTTGAGCCAGTTTTTGTTCTTCAGGAGTCCAAGTCCGCGCACAATCGTATTGAATTTCGCGCCACAAGGCAAAGGATGCACGGGGACGGCGATTGCGGCGATCGCGATTTTGTTTGCCGGCCCACAGCTTCTCAGCGTTCACCGCATGGCGAAATAACGTTACAATTCCCACACATTGATTTTGATACCGCAAAGGAATTAACAACAACGAGCGAATTGGGGTATCTTTAAACGCCCAGGCAATATCCTGAAGTTGCGGCTCTTGATAAAGGTCGTCGAGGGTATAAAGATAGGGAATAATGCTGTTTTGAATATTCTGGGGTTTCTGGTTGCCAAGAATAAAATCCGAGTCCGTGGTTTGTAACAAATTCTGCCACAACGGGGCTTTTTCTAAATCCGGCGCATGGGGTTGGCTTTGAGTTGTGTAGAGTTGGGCCGGTGCGCCTGTGGGTTCTGGGATAATATAAAGACGACCGCCATCGCAACCTAAAATACTCGTCAATTTTTCTAACACCGTTTGCCGCATTTCGGTAATGGGTAGGGGCGAATGTAGCAAAGTGCTAACGCTGTTAATAGCCCCTTCGCTTTGGGCTTGTTTTTGGGCGGCACTGAGTAAATGGGATTGGGCGATCGCGATCGAAACTTGATCCACCACCAACTGCACCATCACCAACTCCTGCGGATTGAAATGACGGGGTTTGCTATGATGACAAGCCAGCAAGCCCCACAAGTCGCCGTTATGTAAAATGGGTAACACCAAAGAAGCATCAACTCCCATATTTTTGAGATATTCGGCATGACAAGGATCGAGGGGAGCATAGCGAATATCAGTTTGGGGTAAGGCTCGCCGCGTGTAGCTATCGTCAATGGCGTTAATCGTCCGAATCTGAGCGCTGACATTGACCACAACCCGTTGTCGAGCCGTCACAAAGCGATCGCGATCTCTGTCCGGAATATCAGTCGCTGGAAAATGCAACCCCAACAACGAGGGTAATGTCCCCCCTTGCAACGACTCGGCGATCACTTCTCCATGCCAATCTCCATCAAAACGATAAATTTTGACGCGATCGATGTTGAGAAAAGAGCGCACTTCTTTAACCGCCGCTTCTAAAATTTCCGCTAAATCTAAAGAACAACGAATCCGCGTCACAATTTGGTGCAGCCAGCTTTCACTTTCTGCCAGGGATAGTAACGAATTGTCGAGTTTTTTGGGAGACATTACATTTTGAGTGAGTGATTTGAGTAATTGAGTCAGGAATTTTTGAGTAAATGCACCAGCAAAACAGAAAAATAGCCAAAAACCAGAATTAAACCGGAAAATTAGCAATTTGGGAGGCCAAGCGCGATATAAGGTCTTAAGACTTTCCAAATATCTAGGTTTACGTTAAATTACCTGTAAGCGTTGGGAGAAAACGAGATTGTGCGTTATCAAATTTGCCATAAAACGATTTACACCTACAGTCAATTTGTGAATTTACGGCCTCATCTCTTGCGCTTACAGCCTCGTTGCGATAGCGGACAAAAACTCCATCAGTTTGACTACGAAATTACCCCTCAACCGGCCCGATCTTGCAGTTTTATTGACTTTGATGGCAACAATATCACGCAGATTTACTTTGAACAACCCACCAAAACCCTACAAATTACCGCTCAGAGTTCCGTTGAAACTCAACAAACTAATCCTTTTAATTTTTTACTAGAACCTTGGGCGGTTTCTTTACCCATTGACTATCCTTCTTCTATTGTGTCGCAACTTCACCCTTATCTCCAACCTTTGGGAGGTGGATTTGACCCAGAAGTGCGACAACTCGCTCGGAATTTATGGCAAGACACTCAAGGAGATGGAGTAGCCTTTTTAATGTCGTTGAATCAGTATATCTATAAAAATTGCGACTATAAAATCCGAGAAACAGGGGATCCTTGGTCAGGGGGGATTACATTAACGCAAAAACAAGGCTCTTGTCGAGATTTTGCCGTTTTGTTAATGGAAGCTTGCCGTAGTATTGGTTTAGGCGCTCGGTTTGTAAGCGGTTACGAAGAAGGAGATACCCACCAAACCCGACGGGATTTACACGCTTGGGTGGAAGTTTATTTACCGGGAGGAGGTTGGCGGGGTTTTGACCCCACTCAGGGCTTAGTGGTGAGCGATCGCCACATTGCTTTAGTTGCCAGTGCCTTTCCTAAACAAACGGCTCCTGTGAGCGGTCACTTCACGGCGGTACAAGCATCTTCTGAGGCTTCTCAGCCTACTCCTGTTCAAATGCACCTTGAAACCTACCTCAATATCGATCGTTTAGATTCTTAATATTTTGCTCTCGATCGTCGGCAAAACGGTAATAATACCAATAACCCTTCAGTATCATTTTAATCCTCATCGTGCAGGGTGAATAAAACTCAAAAATTGCAATTAATTTCGCTAATTTTATCCATAATTTCGCTAATTTTATCCATATAACTGATTTATGTCTAGATATTAAAGAGATAAATTTTGGGGTTCTTCAGCAACGCCCCAACTGTCTGACAAATTCTTATGTCAACCGTGACACCAGATTTTTAACTGATTCATTGGCACTCTTCTCCTGAATGACTCACAGTCTGGAAACTTAGAAATAGGCGATTAATCAAGAATTGTAAATGGCGACCTTGCGATCGCAATTTGAAATTTTGGTAAAGTCGCCAGAGAAAAAATGTAACCTTTTCTTAATTATGGTATAAATTAACCAGAAAGGATTAACAAAGTCAAAAAAATTTTGAGAAAAGTGAAGCATCTCAAAGGCATATTAAGTCCTCAGACCCATATCAGGTTAAGAATTGTTCTTGGGACTTAAAGTACCTCCCAAAAACTAAAGACTCTTGCCTCAGCCTCCCTATTAAAAAACTTTCTTTATACCCACTAGCCTTGAGCGTAACATCTCGTGATGATGACAACTTCTCCCAAAACCTATCAACTATTTTGTTCTAAGCTGAAACAGTTCCATCAAAAGCAATTTACAGGTCGATTAGATATTGAAATTGCCACAGGTCAAACATGGAGCTTATATTTTAGCTTTGGCCACCTCATTTGGGCTTCAGGGAGCGTTCATCCAACCCGCCGCTTGCGTCGGCAAATTAGCACACATACCCCCAAAGTCAGCATCAAAAATATCTCCCCTAGAGATTCAGATAATTTTGAATGTTGGGATTATCATATTCTGACTATCCTAGCCAATCGCAAAGTCATCGACACAGACGCGATTCTAGCCATTATGCGGGGGATTATCACCGAAGTCTTATTCGATCTAATTCAACACATCGAGATCGCCTCTGTGACCCAAAAACTCGCTTCTCCCGACCATCCCCAAAACCCTCACCCAGAAATAGCTAAGGCTGAAAATCTTAGCTTTAAGCTAGAACCGAAACTAGGAATTCGCCCTTCGAGTAGCGATACAGGTATATTACCCCGCACCTGGACATGGGATGTAGAACTCGCACTCAGTACCACCCAAAAAATCTGGGATCAATGGAGCAGTTTGGGGTTAGCCTTACGATCTCCGAACTTAGCCTTAGTCATTACTCAACCCGAAGCCCTCAAAGCCGAAACTTCACCAAGCGTTTATCAAAACCTAGCTGCTTTAATCAACGGTAAACGCAGCTTGCGAGACTTAGGGATACTACTCAAACAAGACTTAACGGTCATGACGCGATCGCTCGTTCCTTATCTTCGCAAACAATTTATCAGCTTTGTGGAAATCGACGACTTACCCAATCCTTTCTTAGTCCCTAAACCTCATTCTACCGATCCAGAAAACTGTCCCGTTCCCAATCGCCGCCATTCCTCAACCCCCACCACACCGCCGACAAGCCGCAATAATCAAAAACTAATCGCTTGTATTGATGATAGCCCTCAAATCCTCGCGATCGCCCGCAAACTCATCGAATCAGCAGGCTATGAATTTCTCGGCATTGACGACGCAGTAAGGGCCCTTCCCACCTTACTGCAATATCAGCCCCGCCTGATTTTCCTCGATCTCGTCATGCCCATTGCCAACGGTTACGAAATTTGCAGTCAAATTCGCCGGGTGTCCCAGTTTAAAAACACCCCCGTTGTCATTTTGACCGGAAAAGACGGCATCGTAGACCGAATGCGCGCCAAAATGGTCAACGCCACCGATTTTGTCAACAAACCAGTCGAACGCCAAAAAATTCTCGAAGTGCTTCAGAAATACTGTCCCCTTCCTAAAGCTTAATGGGGTTGTTGGTTGTTAGTTATTGGTTATTGGTTATTTGTTGTTGGACGGGGAAACCCCGCCCCTACAAGCCGATTGCTCACTGCCCAAAACTGATGACTGATGACTGTTGACTGTTAACTGGTCACTCCCTACGCATGGGTAACGGCGTACCCGGTTGAAAACTCATCATCACTCGTCCGGCGTGAGAGCGTTGTTTATAGTAAGCTTCACTCACAGGGTTGCGATCGCTCAACTCATCAATCCCAATCCCATCACGGCCAATTTCGCGCCCCGAACTGTGAATATAGCGATTATCCCCCAAATACAGCGCCACATGGCTAATATAAGTCGCTTTTTGGAAAAAAATCAAATCCCCCGGCGCTAAATCTTGCCAGTCAATCGGCTTCACCCAAGCCGCTTGTTGATAAGCATCCCGTGGTAACCAAACCCCCACCGACCCAAACGCCGCTTGCATCAACCCCGAACAATCATAATTTGGGGCCACCGTCCCCCCCCAAAGATAATAATTAGGCTGCTCAGAAGCCCCTTGAGTAAACGCAATGACTTGAGGTAAACGCAGCTCAATCTCAGCCCTAGACACCCCAGGAGCTTGATAAGCAGACTCAGCCGGTTCGAGTTGGCTCAACTGGGAATATCGCAACCAAGCCTCATAATCATCCTCGCACAACTGCACCCTCACCGCCTCTGAAGTCGCCGTATCGCGCCAAATCCGTAACTGTCGCCCCATCGCCGCCTGGGTCGCTAAATTATCCTCAGTCGGGGCATTATAGAGATTCAGACTACTCAAACAACGATATTCGCCACAAGTAGACAAAGGCAGGGAAGCTAAATTCATACAACGGGATTCGGTATTACTATTTCTCTCGACTAACCCCCGATTTTAGCATCCTCATTCGGGCGCGATCGCGTCTGCTCAGTATACTAATATCAAATCCGAAAAAACAACCACTGTTTGAGAACCCCGGTTTCTAGCTTAAAATTTCAACTTGACTGTGTAAGCAGGTAAGAAACCGGGGTTCTTAATCCTCACTATTTAACCGGATTTGATATAAAGATCAATCAGGACTGAATAGCCGCATTCCCATGACAAAAGCCCCAACCCCTGCCTCTGAACTCTATGAAACAGATTTTCAGACTTGGACGCAAAAACAAGCATCACTCCTTCAGCAACGCCAATGGCATCAACTTGATGTACCGCATCTGATTGAGGAAATAGAATCTTTGGGGAAGCAGCAGCGTCAGAAGTTTTAGCAGACTCTTTCTATCCGGGGGAGTCGAGCGACCTACTTGCCGAGTGGGAGTAGATTTCAGATTTTTTTAACCGCGTTTAGAGATAGAACGTCATATAATTGAGCTAGGTTTCTGGGTGTGTTGTCTCGCTACTGAATAACCCAAAGACAAACTGAACTGAAATTCGCTC
The DNA here is from genome assembly GCA_046541115.1 of Spirulinaceae cyanobacterium. Classification (GTDB taxonomy): domain Bacteria; phylum Cyanobacteriota; class Cyanobacteriia; order Cyanobacteriales; family Spirulinaceae; genus Jaaginema. Next base: position 25,358 of record JBKHDX010000038.1, read on the forward strand.
AAAAATGAAGGAGAAGCAATGGAAAACACCGTTGCCGCCAAGCTCGCTGAATCTCGCCGCCTTTTGCAAGAACTCGGTCAATCTTTTTAATGGGCGTTTGTTGTACTATGCTCAATGCGCTTGGGGAACGATGGCGTTACGGGATTATTCAACCGTAAGCGATGAGTTACGAGTACGATTTTTAAAGGCTCTATTTCACGATTGCGCTTCAATTATTAAAGAAAAAGTGAGTAGCGAACCAGATTTAAAACAATGGTTTCGCGACATCGAAGATGCTGTAGATCAAGGAATTGCTCCCGATGATTATAAAATGCGGCGCATTATGTTTTATGTGCGTCAGTGGAGTGGTGCGAATGAACTTTGGGGTTGTATCAACGGAAGAATTAAAGATTCATTTTCAGAGTTGGTAATTTTGCCAGTATTATTAAATGTTTTCAACAGTTTTGATGCTTTTATCGAATCGTTAAATATTTTGATTCAAACTCGCCAAATTGATAATCAGGAGCAAGTTCAAAAAGAAAGACAAAGAATTGCAGAATTACGCAGAAATATTGAAAAAGAAGCCAGCCGAACCGATTTAGATTTTAAGTCTGAAATAGAACAATACATAAGTGCAATTAAAAGTAACGATCCTAAGCAACGAGATAAAGCCCAAAAAGATGCTAAAAAAAAGGGTAGAGCAGGGTTTTCTTCAATTTTTGAAACTGTAGTAACTGTAGAAGGCGACCTAACAAAATCCTTAATTATACCTGTGCGGGATGCTTTCAAAAACAATCAATCTGCTTTGGATTTAGAAGACAAACTGAAAACTGTTCTTACACCACCATTAGCAAAAGATATTACTAGAGAATATGATAATATTAGCCGGAGAATGCACAAGTTTGAGCTAAAAGGCGAACAATTCTATCGTAAAATTCGTGCTGATGATACAAAAGGTAAACAGGAACTAGCTCACGATGAAAAATATTTCCGTTTGCTGTTCCACACAATGCGAGAGGGAATAACAGCAAGAGCAAACTATAGTCTTCAAGCCAGAGTGAAGGAGTTTGATAAAGCTTTACAGTCTTTTGTGGATGAGTATTTAGAACGTTTGAATAGTCATCTATCTCAGCAAGAACTATTCATAATCGATCTCGAACAAGCAATTATGAGTGACTTACGCAAAAAGCTAAATCAAAACCCACCCAAGTTACCTAAAGAACTATTTAAGCTTCCGGTGGTAGTGGATAAACGCGAAACTAGCCAAACAGAGGTTGTTGGACAAAGAGATGTCGTAGAACATTACACAGAAACGGAATATCAAAGCCGAACTGAATCTTATCAAGAGGGGTCTTGTTTAAAAACAACGAAGACTCGAACTTATCAACAACCCGTACAAGTTCAAAAGCAGCGCAATAGAACTGAAGATATTACGGCTGATATCGAATATATTGAGCTATTTTTGCCTGGATATAAATTAATGGCAAAACAGTGGTCAGAAGGAATTACTAAAGGGAAGAATAGCCTCTGGGATATTTTATCAGAGTGGATTCAAAAGCGTTTAGGTATTGTTAGTCAAGCTTTTAGTGAATCAGTCGGTGATATTGTGGATTTAGCAGAACGTTCTTTAGAGGAGCAATTGAGAATTATCGAATATGAATTTGAAGAAGAAAAGCAATTTTGGCAAGCTGTAGAATCCCAGAAAAAAAAAGTCGTCAAAATGCGATATTCTTTACAGCAAGAATTAGCAAAAAAAACAAAATGATATTTGCATTTTATATTAATGCAGTTAAATTTTAAAGGGTTGATCATGAATAGTTTTTCACAGGAATTTGCTAGAATTGCAAAGGTAGTAGAAAACAAAAATTCACCTTATTTACAAAGGAGAATAGATGATGCTATTAGAGAATGGGGCATTTCTTTACATATAAAAAGTGAAATCGTACAGTATATATTAGACTACAGACATAGATTTTTAGAAATAGATAATTTAATTCAATATATACATGATAATTACTTGGATAAAAACAATATAACTAAGTTTTTTCAAAAACAGTTATTCCAGTATATCGAATCAATTTTAAATAAATCAACCATTGGTTATCAACCTGACAACATAAAAATTATTGTAATATTAGCTTTTGTCATTACAGCAGTTGGCAATTTTCTTTATTTATTAAAATCTCCAGAAGAATCTACATTTAGAGAAGTATCTAGTCAACGATTAAAACAAAATAAAAATAGTAACACTGCGTTTTATTCACTCCCTCCTATTACCCAAAAACAAGAAAATAGAAAACCCAAAAAAGAGCAAGTTTTAACTTTAGTTATTTCTGCATCAAAATCATTTTTCATTAATTCATTACATAATAAAATAAATATCGACTTAGAAGATTGTGAATACTTATATGAAGGGACTCGATATTTATATCAAGTTGACCAATCGGAATTTAAGTTTTTAGATACAACTCGGTTTGAAGTTCAACCGGGAACGGAATCAGAATATGATGTGTATTTAGTGCAACTGACTCTAAAACAAGAAGACGAGCGTTTTAATCCTGATGTGAATCAAATCGAACGTTACGATGCTTTTCAAAATTTACCAGAATCGGTAACTGATGTGAAAATTTCGCCGCGTTTGACAATGGATGCTTACAGCGAACTAGATGTTTATGTACGTTAAGCTCAATTTGGAAATAAAGTGATGATTATTAATATCGATTTGCTGCTCAA
>JBKHDX010000039.1:0-27264 GCA_046541115.1 Spirulinaceae cyanobacterium
ACCAATTACCAATTACCAATTACCAATTACCAATTACCAATTACCAATTACCAATGCTGAGATTTGGGTACGAAGCCTAACCAACAACAAACAACCAACAACCAACAACAAATGACAAATGAACCAAGGACAAATAACCAACGATCCCATTCTCAAGCAAGTCATAGAGAAAATTGGCCCTTATCGTCCGGGGACTCGTTTTCAGCAAAGCGATTTGTTTTCGGTGTTGAGTTGGGCGATTGTGTCCCAGCAAATTTCCCTGAAGGCGGCGAATACGGTGTATCGGCGTTTACTGGATTTGTATGGCGACGATCGGTTTACCCCGGAAAATCTTTTGGCGACTTCATTCGAGGAATTGCGCCAAATTGGATTAACGCGACCGAAAATTAGTTATCTCAAGGATTTGGCCCAAAAGGCGATCGCGACTTTACCCCCTCTCGAAACCCTCAACACCCTCGACGATGAAGCCGTTATTACCCTTCTAACGCAAGTTAAAGGCATTGGGCGCTGGACAGCCCAAATGTTCTTAATCTTTCGTCTCAACCGCCTTGATGTGCTGCCTGTGGACGATCTGGGGGTTAAACGGGCTATCCAAAAGTTATACAACCTCGATACCTTACCAAATACAAAGACGATCGAACGCATTGCCGAACCTTGGCGACCGTATCGCAGCGTGGCAGTGTGGTATTTATGGCGCAGTTTGGGTCAGCAAATCTAATCGACGGCTTCTTGTTCTTTGCGAATCAAAGAATGGGAATGACTCACCTCGGTTGAGGAAACAGGTTCGCTTTCGTCGAGGAATAAGTCGCGATCCGGTAGGGGTTTCAAGGGCCGTAAATGACCGAGTTTTTGCCAGATACGGGGTTTGACATGAGTAGCAATGACTCCCACGGCGGGTAACTTATAGTGCTCAATGTTTTCGAGGGTTTTGTTAATGCGAGAGGCTTTCGTTTTGCGAACACTGCTGACGAGTAACAAGCCATCGACAGTAGCGGCCAAGAAACTCGTATCCAAAAATTCGAGTAAGTTCGCCGTATCGCAAATAATTGCGTCGTAATCTTTGCGCCAAGTTTCCATCCAATCGAGCATTCGATTCGAGTCGAGGCGTTTGTAGGCTTCGGGATGGGGCGTACCTGCTGAGAGTAATGAAAGATTTTGAACCAAAGGAACTTTTTGGATGAAAGGCGAGGAGGATTGAGTATCCATTAAGAAATCGCTCAATCCTTGGGTGTTGGGGACTCCTAACCAACGATGCAGTTGCGGGTTCCGGAGATTGGTGTCAATGAGCAGCACTTTTCGCCCGGCAGAAGCAATGGTTTGAGCCAGTTGTAGGGCTGTGGTGGATTTACCGTCTCCAACTTCAGGAGAAGCGATCGCGATCGCTTGTAGAGGGGGTTCGGCGTACAAAAATCGCAAATTCGCATACAGTTTATCAAAGGCTTCGGAAATGGGAGTCTCGATCCCTGACAAACCGGGATGGGCCAAAGCTGAGCCTTCGTAACTGGCGATTAAATTGGGTGCGAGGGGATGATTTTGGCGAGCAATACTGATGTCGTAGGGAATATCGCCGAGTAAGGGCAAATTCGTTATATCTTTGATATCCTCAGCGCTGTAAACTCGGTTGCGGAGTTTTTCGAGGATAATTGTCACCGCTAATCCTAAGAAAAGCCCTCCCGCAAAAGCGAGGATATATAGCTTTTTGGCATCGCCCCCCGGAATCGCCATGGGCGGTACAAACGGCTGGGATAATAGTTCCCAAGGCACTTCGTTTTGAGCCGATTCTATCCGCAGGGTTTCCCGTTGGGTCAAGAGTTGGTCGAGGGTTCGTTTGGTCAGGTCGAGTTGACGCTGAAGCTCGCTGTATTGACGGGCGACGGCGGGGAGTTGCTCGGCTTGTTGTTCGTAAATCGATCTGGCTTCAGTTAAGGATTGGCTGCGAGATTCGAGGACTTCAATTTGGTTGGTGGTGTTAATTAGTTCTTGGATTAAGTTGAGGCGAACTGGACTTTGAAATGCTAAAACTTGATCGTTGCTGGTGGTTCCGGTGAAATTCTCCCCTAAAATCCGGCCGGTTTCTTCGTCGAGTAGGGAAACTAAATTTTGGCGCTTGTTCAGGAGCGATCGCACCACGGGACTTTCGGTGGTAAAGCGAGTGCGTTCGACGGCAATTTCGCGATCGAGTTCTTTGATTTGAGTCAGCAACGCTGCACGATTGGGGTTTTCGCTCAAAGCCGAAGCCGCGATCGCTTCGTTAGGATTAAGGGCAAGTTGTTGTTCGAGCTTATTGTAGAGGGTTCTCAGTTCTTGTAATTGCTGTTGAGTTTCCACTTGCTGAGTATTGAGGGCGCGAACCTGACCGAATAGCTCCTCTCCTTTGGTATTAGGATTAATTAACTCGTAGCGTTCTTGTAATTGTTGTTGTTTATTTTGCAGTTCGTCTACTTGCGCTTGCATTTCGGGTAACTGGTTTTCAATAAATTTGACCCCTTCCCGAATGCGAGTTTTCCGTTCTTCTAAGCTGTAGCGCAAATATTTTTCGGCCACTGTTTCGAGAACCAACTGTACCGTGTCTCGATCCGACCCTGAAAAACTGACTTCGAGAATTTTGGTTTCCTCGTCCTCTTCATCCAATAGCCGTTCGACAACCACCCCATCCAGTTCCCCCGTCTCAAAATCGGGGTTTTCGGCTTGAATTTGCTCGCTGATGCTCGACAACATTCCCGGCCCGGTTAAAATTTTGATTTGCGTGGTGTAATCGAGTCGAAATAATCGTTCGTCGGGGGTACCGCGATCGGTTCGGGTTAGGGTGGACGGCTGTACGGCCCTCGCTTCTGAGGTCACCGGTTCGACCAACAGTTGGAATTTGCCTGTATAAAGCGACGGTTGTTGCTTAATCGAATACCAAGCCCCGCCTAAAGCCAAGCCCAATGACCCGGCAATAATCAGGGCATTGCGTTGAAGGGCCCGCAAATACAAGCTTAAATTCAACCCACTCTTTTTCGGAGGGGGATTACTGGTTTCTTGAAACTCATCTAGTGGTTGTTCCGGCAATGGTCTAACCCTTGGTAATCGACTAAATCTTAAACGGGAATAATTTGTGGTTACTCACCTGAAATTTCATTGGTAGCCTTCATTTTCCTAGATGCCACAACTGAACTTCAGCTTTAATTGTATATTAACTTCAGTACGCTTAAAACGCCGAGGGCAAATCCCCTAAATCTCACCGAAAATAATGCTAAAGGTTGACGGTGATGGCGGTTTACTTTTTTTACAGTTAAGACTTGCAGGTTTCAAGACTACCCATTTGAGAAATCAAGCGGTATGTTTGATTTGCGCCTTTTGTGCCGAGAACTTATGAAAATTGCTTATCTGGTTAATCAGTATCCCAAAGTTAGTCATAGCTTTATTCGCCGAGAAATCCGCAGTTTAGAAGCCTTGGGGTTTGAAGTTTTACGTTTTTCGATTCGCTCTTGTCAAGGGGAACTGGTAGACCCGGCAGATCGCGAAGAACTCGAAAAAACCCGCTATGTCCTGGCGGCAGGAATTATCCCCCTGATGGGAGCTTTGTTTAGGGTTGCCCTCACGAAACCATTGCGGTTTGGGGCGGCATTAAGTTTAACCGGGAAGATGGGCTGGAAATCCGATCGCGGCTTATTGCGTCATGGGGCTTATTTAGCCGAAGCTTGTTTGCTGAAGTGCTGGCTCAAAGACCAGGATGTGCAAGGCATTCACGTTCACTTTGGTACCAATTCTACCACGGTGGCGATGCTGTGTCATGTATTAGGCGGCCCCCCTTACAGTTTTACCGTTCACGGGCCCGAAGAATTTGATAAAGCGCCGTTGATTGGTTTAACTGAAAAGATTAAACGAGCGGCTTTTGTGGTGGCGATTAGCTCCTTTGGGCGCAGTCAACTGTATCGCTGGTGCGATTATACCGATTGGCCCAAAATTGAGATTGTGCGTTGTGGGGTCGATCGCAGCTTTTTACAAGGGGCGACAGCCGAAATCTCCGCCAGTGCAGCGGGTCAACTGGTTTGTGTGGGGCGGTTGTGCGAGCAAAAAGGACAACTGTTACTGATCGACGCGATCGCGCAGTTGGCCGCTGAAAATCGCGATTTTCACTTAACCTTAGTCGGAGATGGGGAAATGCGCCCGCAAATCGAAGCCGCCATTGAAAAGTTGAATTTGCGCGATCGCGTCACCATTACAGGCTGGGCCAGCAACTCAGAAGTCCAAAAACAAATCAAAGCCGCCCGGGCTTTAGTTTTACCCAGTTTTGCCGAAGGACTCCCCGTGGTCATTATGGAAGCTTTGGCGTTGCATCGTCCCGTCCTCAGTACCTATGTCGCCGGGATTCCCGAATTAGTCGAACCCGGCCGCTGCGGTTGGTTAATTCCCCCCGGATCGGTAGCGGCTTTAGTCGAGAGTTTACGGGAGGTTTTAGATTGTTCCCCTGAAACCCTGCAAACCCTGGGGACAGTAGGGGCAAAACAAGTCGCGACTTATCACGATGCAGCCCAAGAAGCGACCCGATTAGCTCAGTTTTTCAAAACGGCTTTTGCTTCAGAAACCTCGATTTCCTAAATCTTTTCTGCCGCTCTATCTGAGTTTTTGGCTCAACGAACGTCAATTTTTTGTGAGTAAATACTATGGCATCTGCAAAACGGCGAGCAATTGTAGCCTCAATTTGGACATTAATTGGTTTTGGTGGCAGTCAAAGTTTGCGCTTGGTCAGCAACTTGATTCTCACCCGCTTACTAGCCCCCGAATTATTTGGCTTAATGTCATTGATTACCACCTTTGTGGTGGGGTTACATTTATTTTCGGATGTGGGGATTGGAGCGAGCTTAATTCAAAATCGCCGGGGGAATGACCCCAAATTCTACAACACCGCTTGGACGTTACAAGTGGTGCGCGGTATCAGCTTGTGGCTGTTGAGTTTCCCGGTTGCTTATATTTGCGTCCAAATTTACGATGAGCCGCGTTTGTGGTTGTTGATTGTCGTTGCTTTGGGATCGTCGGTGTTTGCTGGCTTTGAATCGGTGGCCGAGCATTTGTTGAATCGGCAAGTCAAGCAAGGCCGCCAACAGATGTTGTTTTTCACCACCCAAATTAGCTCGATTGTGGTGACGGCAATTTGGGCTTATTTTCAGCAAAGTATTTGGGCTTTAGTGGCGGGAAATTTGGTTTCTACCTTCTTAAACATGATTTTGAGCTACTATCTGCTGATTCCGGGAATTAAGCATCGCTTTACTTGGGATAAAAATGCGGTTCGCGAAATTGCTCGGTTTGGCAAGTGGATTTTTATTTCGACGGCGGTGACTTATATTGCCATGCAAGCCGATCGCATTATGCTCCCCAAACTAGAGTCGTTTGAAGCTTTGGGGATTTATACGGTGGCTTATACGTTCGCTTACTTACCCCAACAAATTTTAGGTCAAATCAGCAGTAAGGTTTTATTTCCTTTATTTTCAGAATTTTCGGAATTACCCCGTCAAGAGTTACGTCAGAAAATTTTAAAAAAACGCCGTTTGTTATTACTGATCATGGCGCTTTTAGTGGCGTTAATATTGAGTTTTGGCGATTATTTAATTATTTTCTTGTACGACGACCGCTACAAGCAGGGAGCCTGGATTTTACCGATTTTGGCTTTGGGGATTTGGCCCAATGTTTTATTTGGCAGCATTAGTAAGGCTTTAATGGCCATTGGGAAGCCTCAATATCATGCGTTTTCTAACATGAGTAAAGCGGCTTTTGTGTGTTTGGCTTATCCTTTGGGCTTTGCTTGGTTCGGTTTACCGGGTTTTGTGTTAGCGGTGGCGTTGAACGATTTACCGATTTATTTTGCTTGTGCGGTGGGGCTACAGCGAGAAAATTTATCGAGTGCGGTTCAGGATTTGGAGGCTACCTTGGCGTTTGTGGGTTTGGGGGCTTTATTTGTGGGGGGACGTTATTTACTGGGTTGGGGTTTACCCATCGGTACTTTGCTCAATAGCGGCTGAATTATCCCGTTCTATGAATAAAATTCATAGATGAGATGAAAAGGAGCGATTGATCCGAGCTAGAGAAGGCTTCTACAGTGAAGGAGTAACAGCCTTCGATCGGCTTTTAACCCTTGAGAAAATCAGATTTGATACCCCGATCGCGCCGTCACGGATAAGACGACGGCTCGATGGGTTGAAGTCTCAGGCTGGCAAAAGCGGGATGAAGCTGTTTCAGTCCCCATCATGTAGGAGAAACCGCCATGAAACCGATCTCTTTGTCAACCCCAAAATCTCCCACTCAACTTCCTCAAGCGCCTCAAGCTTTACGACCGAAGGAATCGGAGTTTCAACGGCGATCGCCCTGGCAAAAAATTGGCCATTGGGTTTATGAAACCTTGGTTCTCACCCAAGAGCCAAAAATCTGGCTCAAGCGCGATCGCGAGGGCTTGATGTATTGGGAAGCTTTCGATCCGGTCAATCAAACTCGCGATTATTTTGCCACGGAAGCTGATGTACGAGTTTGGCTCGAACAACGGTATTATCATTAAAATTCGACTTCGTAGTCTTGGAATTGGGAAACTAGCTCTAATGTTCCCATTCCCAATTCTTCAGGAGTCATCAGTCGAGTTTCAAACACGGCCAGCACATCTTGTAAGCGGAACTGACCCCTAGCGCTTCCGGTCACCCCCATCGAAATGACGATACAACAAAAGCCTTGACTTTTTTGACTTTGGCGATTCCATTGACGGCGTTGCTCGATATAAAGGGGGCGATCGCAATCAAATTCGGCCAGCAAATACAAGTTATCATCTTCGGTTTGTAACAAGCCCAAATCAAAAAATGATTCGGTAAAGGGGTCTTCACCGGGATTTAAACATAACCCCCTCAAACCCGGACTGTTGTTGAGATGAGTAATCATTTCTTTGCCCTTAGGCCGCGAGGTTTGAATCCACAAAGCGGGCAGAGAACGAGATTTTTTTGGGGCGGCAATATAAGTGGTTTTAGGATGGTTTTGTAGGGTGTGGATTTCGTCGGAGCTGAGGGTTCGCAGCATGACGATGGCATTGTCAGGAATTAAGTCTTCATGCAACAAAGGGGCATCATCAAATTCGTCTTCGTCCCAATCGAGATCGTCTGTGAGGGAAGGATTGACTTGTTCGATCATTTCGAGAAACTCGTTGGCCAAATCGGGACAGGTCGCGACTTCTACAGACAGAATTTCACTGAGTTCTCCTTCGGGGGGCAAAGATAAACTGTAGCGTTGTTGGTAGCGCTCGAATGCGGCTTTGGTTGTGGGATTTTGTTCTTGCCAATCTCGCAGGAAGTACAACAAGGCTTCTAAAGCCACACTCACCACTAAGGCTTCTTCCGCATCGAGAAAAGGACGCATACCTTCTAGGGGATGCAAGCTGCCACAAAGCGGAAAAATCTGGGGGTCGGCTTCGTTGAGGAGTTCTTCTTGCTCCTCGATTTCGTAGTTCACAAACCAACAGTCTTGAAGTAAAAAGGCTTTTTCGAGATCGGCCACAGAACGCTCGTTGAGGACGGTGGAGCGGAAGCGTTTGAGAGATTCGAGGGAACGATACATCAAAATGCCATAATCTTTACCCAATAAACCCACGATCGAGATGTAGAGGGTGTCAATTTCGAGGGCATTGAGATGAATCGCAATGATGTGATGATCGGCGAGTTCTTGCCAGGGAGCCGCTTGCCAAAGGGCTTCGGCAAAGGTGGTTAACCGCTTGGCATATTGGGGCGGTAAAGAGGGCATTCGGGCGTTGCTGAGTTGTTGAAAACCGCGAAATAACTCATCGATTAGGGGTAATTCTGGAACGTAATCAATCTCGATTTGGAGATGAGCGAGGGTTCCCCGTAAGAAGAAATGTAACTCGCGATCGCGCACGATGACTTTATGAGGACGGCAGGGAAAAGCAGGATTTTGCGGGTTTTCCATGGCTTTGATTAAAGCTCTGACCACGGCTTCGATCCCCATCACGGGGGATACGATTTCCATGGCACGCACGATGCCTTCTGAACCGTCTACCCAGATAATACAGTCTCCTTGTTCGTTGAGAGAGTCTAGGTCTATTCCTTCTGTCATCCCCTCTAATGAACGGCGATCGCCTTCCCAAATACTAGAATTTTGGGGCAATTTATTGAGACGGCGGATAGTGTGGGGTGGAAGATTATTCATCAAAACCTCCTGGGTCTGAAACCTCGTCCTGTCTTGCCGAGCTTCCAGGTGCGCCTTTCGGCGGCGCGGGGACGGGCGTGCTTTAAGGACGGCTTTGTATTCTGTGGGTATTCTGTGGGTAAAATTGAAAATGTCGAATAGCGAAAACCAAGTCTATTCAATATCAGCACCTTGAAAACTGGATATAGTGGGTTTCGTACAGAAAGGCTTGCACGAGTAAAATAGCCAAGCAACAAGTACAGTCTTTGTTGGACACCGTACCGCCGGGCTGGTGGGATCGGGACTCTGTAATGGGTTAGAAAGTCTGTGGACATGACGTAAGACGGGGACATAACTAACGGAAGTTAGTGGTGTACGCAGATGTGGGTGAAACAGAAACTTAAATCGTGAGGTTTAGGAATCACCGTTCGTTCACGGCGGTGAGGATGTCAAGAATGGGTTGATCGAGCCAGTGGAATGGTTGACACCATCCCTCGCTCAAAACGAGGAATGCTAATGGTTGCCAAGCCTCAAGTTGAGAGCCTTGCGTTGCCGGGACAAAATACGAATGGAGAATTCTGCCAATCGTCGCTGGAGAATCGTTATTATAGACAAAAGTAGACGGGGTTTCTGCCTCTATTTCTTTCTTAGTGATAGCAAACAAATAAAAACTCTTTACCAATTTGGTGGAGTTAGCAACATATTGTCAACTGTTTTAACCCCAATCTACTTAAAACTGTAATCTACAGGAGTTCGATCGTTCCTATGACTCAAGCCACTCAATCTTCTCAAAAAGGCATTATCTTGTCAGATAACGCTCTCAAGCACGTTCTACAACTGCGCGAACAACAAGGCAATCAAGATTTGTGTTTGCGCGTTGGCGTTCGCAATGGCGGTTGTTCGGGAATGTCTTACATGATGGATTTTGAAGATATTAACAATGTCCGCGAAGACGACGAAGTGTTTGATTATAGCGGCTTCAAAATTATTAGTGACCCCAAAAGCTTATTGTATCTTTATGGCTTGATGCTCGATTATAGCGATGCCCTGATTGGGGGCGGCTTTCAGTTTACCAACCCCAATGCTTCGCAAACCTGCGGTTGTGGTAAATCCTTCGGCGTATAATTGCCGCTTCTCGCTGAATCTGGGGTTGGGGTTTTCTCCTTAGTAATGCCTCAAGATCGACCTGGCGGCGTTATGGGGGGCGCTGCTATGAGAAGCGATCGCACTTCTGGGGATTGGGATTCGGCCTGGGGTCATTTAAAATGGGGTGTTTGTTCAGTTGGGTTAAAACCGTAAAAATATGACAGAAACCATTGAATCGCTCTACGAACAAAGTTTAGAGCGTTACCAAGCCGGGGAAGATGCAGCGACTTTGATTCCGGTTTTTAAAGATTTGTGCGATCGCGCACCCCGGAATGCTGCGGTTTGGACGAGTTTAGCTTGGCTGTATTTGCTCGAAAATAAAACCAAATCTGCCCTCAAAGCAGCCCAAAAAGCGGTGAAATCTGACCCTAAAGCGCCCCAAGCTCGCGTTAACTTGGCGATAGCAATGCTAGAAACAAACAATAAAGGCGTGCGTCCTCACATCGAAGCCGTAGAAGAAATGTTCGCCCTCAGTCCCGATCTGCGCCAAGATGTAGAAGCGAATCTCCAAGACGGTTTGGAACGCAAACCCGATTGGCCGAGCCTAAAGCGCGTTCAAGCTTGGCTGTTTAGCTAGATTATTGCTTCGGGACACAACCTCCCTGCTGTCAATCAAGGGAGGTTATGGGGATTGAGGCGGCCCATTCAATATTGCCCATCGAAAGCACAAATCCCCCACAATGTTCTTAAACCTTAACTGCCATATCTCCGCTTTTGTTCCCTATGCAATTTACTAAAGTTCAACTCGTCGGTTTAAAAGCAAATGGTTTTCGCCATCCCCTCGATTTGGCGGCCACCAATACCCTGAAACAATTACCAGGGCTAGATGTCGCCATTCGGAATTTACTTGGCCCCATTGCCGAACAGTTCTTTTATCTCAATAACATTGCTTCTAGTGTCTTGGTCGGCGAAAATCAACTGCCTGACCTCCATAAACTCTTAATTGAAGCGGCTCGCGTCCTCGATCTCGAACCGCCGCAACTTTACGTTCAGCAAAATCCCGTTCCTAATGCCTATACTTTTGCCATGCGGGGCAAACAGCCGTTTATTGTGATTCACACGGCTTTGTTAGAATTGCTGACTCCTGAAGAAATTCAAGCGGTGATCGCCCACGAACTCGGCCACCTCAAATGCGATCATGGCGTATATTTGACCATGGCTAATTTAATGGTGTTGGGGGCGAGTTTGCTGCCCACTTGGGGAGCGGTGTTGGCCCAATCTTTACAAGAACGGTTGTTAGAATGGGTGCGCTGCGCTGAATTTACTTGCGATCGCGCCGCCCTTCTTGCCGTCCAAGACCCCAAAGTAGTGATGTCGGTTTTGATGAAACTCGCCGGGGGTTCCCCTACTTTAGCCCCGAAACTCAACCTCGATGCTTTTATCGACCAAGCCCGGGCTTATCAAGAAATCAGCAAAACCCAACTGGGGGAAATGCTCAAAACTGCCCAAACAGCCCAACTGACTCATCCTGTCCCCGTATTACGGGCCAAGGAAATCGATTTGTGGGCCAGTTCGCAACATTATCAAAACTTGATCGAAAACCCAAAAATAGGTTATAATGATGAAACTGGAAAAAATAAGGGCAAGTGGCGGAATTGGTAGACGCACTACACTCAAAATGTAGCGGCCACTGGTCATGAGAGTTCGAGTCTCTCCTTGCCCATCATTCCAGCCCTACAAAAACCCCGGTTCCTGATGTGGAATCGGGGTTTTGGGATTTTTTAGGTCTTAGGTAGTAGGCAGCTTTTTCAGTTATCAGTCAACAGTCATCAGTCATCAGTTTTGGGCAACCAACAACCAATAACCAATAACCAACAACAAATAACCAACAACCAACAACTAATCACTCATAATGCGGGGAAGGCGGTGTTTGAAGCCGCAGAGAATCTCCCAGGATATTGTTCCCAAAGTATTGGCCCAATCATCGGCAGAAATGGCGCGATCGCCGTCTTGTCCGATCAGCGTCACGACTTCACCGGGTTGTACATCCGGTAAACTGCTGACATCGAGCATCAGTTGATCCATGGTAATTGCCCCCACTTGAGGGATGATTTGACCCCGCAGTAAGACTTGGAGTTGATTGGAGAGGTTGCGGGGGATGCCGTCTGCGTAGCCAATGCCAACAACGGCAATCTTCATCTCGCGATCGCTCACATATTTATAACCGTAACTGATTCCGGTTCCCGGTGGGATAGTTTTGACTTGGGTAACGCGGGCTTTGACTTGCATCGCGGCTTGAAGTTGTAGCAATGGCTGTAAATGCGGGGCAGGATATAAGCCATACAACGCTAAACCGACGCGCACCCAATCATAATGAAACCCAGAGTCCATCATTGTGGCTGCTGAGTTGGCAATATGTAAGCGGGGAATCGGGATGTTGTGGGCTTGCAGTTGCGCGATCGCGTCTTGGAAACGATTATGTTGTAAATCTACGACGGTGCGATCGCGATCGTCGGCGGTGGCAAAATGGGAATAAATACTAGCGATTTGGAGCGATCGCAACTTTTTGACTTCTCGTACAAATTTTACCGCTTGATGCCAAGGTGTCCCCAAGCGCGACATTCCGGTGTCTAAATTCAGGTGGACGGGTAACGATTGTCCTAACACCTTAGCGGTTTCTGCACATAATAAGGCTTGTGAGGGATTGCATAATGTGGGTTGTAATTGCCAGTGGGCGATCGCTTCAAATTCGCCGGGGGTATTACACGCTCCCAACACCAGGATCGGCGCTGTAATGCCCGCTTCGCGCAGTTGAATCCCTTCTTGTAAGGTAGCAACCGCTAACCCTTTTGCCCCGCATGAGAGAGCAATTTCAGCCACATTCACCGCCCCGTGACCATAGGCATCCGCCTTCACCACTGCCATTAACTGAGTTGGCGGTGCTAAAATTTGGCGTAATGCCTTGACATTGTGACGAATAGCGCTGTCGCTAATTTCTATCCAGGCTCTTTGGCGCAATGTACTTGAAATACGCCGATTTCCGTACTGATTAGTTTGTTTTAGGGAATTAATGTCCCAACCTAACATGATGGCTATCCTCCCTCACACACAGACTATGTTAATAAAACCAGGCAATTTCCCCGCGATCGGGATTGCTTTGCTAATGATATGCCTTAATTTCGGAATTTTGGCAAATAATTTGTTGTTTGTCTTTTCTCTTTTGTCTTTGGTTGTTAGTTGAGTTAAAATTAGGCTTTTAAATGTTTGACGCTCTAAAGTTAGCGAATCCTTTAGAATATCTTGAGAATAGAGAAAGATGGTTTTTGAATTGCGATCGCGAGACATTCCAAGACATAATCGATCGCTTTCTCTCGTCCCTTAAAACTGCTCAAAAACCCGGTAATGTTTTAGTTGCTGAACTTAACCCGGTGTACTTTTTAGCTGCCATTCTCGCCGCTTTTAGTGAAGATTGGCCCTTATTTTTAGGTAACTATACCTGGGGTCAGCAAGAATGGCAACAAGCCCTAGGGTTAATTCAACCGGATTTGATTTGGTCGCAACTTAACTTTCCTGATTATGGGAAAACGGCCATCAAATATCCAGCTTTACCCCAGCAAGCGATAATGATTCCCACAGGGGGGACATCAGGAAAAATAAAATTTGCGATTCATACTTGGCAAACTTTACAAGCTTCGGTGGTAGGATTGTATCGTTATTTCGACCAACAGCCCCTTAATTTTATTTCGGTTTTACCTGTTTATCATGTGAGTGGTTTAATGCCTTTTATTCGGGCGTTAATGACGGATGGAAAATTTTTGATGTGGTCTTACCATGAATTGAAACAGGGTAAGTTTCCAGACTTTGATTTGAGTTCTTTTTTTCTGTCTCTTGTACCAACGCAACTCCAGTTTTTATTAGATTATTATCCCCAAGAATTGCGCCGATTCAAAGCTATTTTAATTGGAGGTGCGCCCCCTTGGCCATCTTTACTTGAAAAAGCGAGAAAGCACGATCTTCCCCTGGCTTTAACTTACGGAATGACTGAAACTGCATCTCAAGTAGTTACCCTAAAGCCAGAAGACTTTTTAGCAGGAAATAATAGTAACGGGCGAGTTTTATCCCATGCAAGTTTAAGCATTTTGGGCAGAGATCAAAACCAGTTAGCAGCAGGAATTATTAAAATTAAAGGGGATTCCCTTTGCTGGGGTTATTATCCCGAAATCGATTGTCGTCGCGAGTTAATAACTGACGATCTGGGTTATTTTGATGAAAGGGGCTATTTGTATATTTTGGGACGCAATAGCCAGAAAATCATTACTGGGGGTGAAAATGTTTTTCCGGCGGAAATAGAAGGGGCAATTTTAGCGATTCAAAAAGTTCGAGATGTGTGTGTTGTTGGGATAGAAGATGAGCGATGGGGGCAAGTGGTGACGGCAGTTTATGTGCCAAAGACGGTTGATTTTTCTTTAGAAAAAGTGAAGGAAAAATTGCGCGATCGCATTGCGACTTATAAACAGCCCAAACAATGGATCGCCGTCCCTGAGTTACCCCGCAATGCTCAAGGTAAAATCAATCGCACAGAAGTCCAAAAAATTGCTCTTTCCCGCTTATATAATCATTACAATTAAGTTCCGCACACTAACTTAATGGTTTGAGTCCGTGAAAGCGGACTTTGCCCACATTAGCCCCGGATTTATAATCCGAGGGCGGGCTGTCGGTTCTTACTTAGAATTACTATATTTAATAGACTAAAAGCATTTTTGATTGTCGATCGCAAAACTTCACTAAGAATTGTCGATCGCAAAACTTCACTAAGAGAGGATGTTGGGTTTCACTTTGTTTTACCCAACCTACAGAAAAATTAGCCTTTAAACTCAAACAGTTGCTAACACCTTTTCTCGCAAACGTTGAATCAAATCGTGTAAATTGTCTTGATTGAGACGATAACTTAAAGGATTCGCGATGAGATAAGCTGTACTTTCAAAAATTATATCGATTTCTATGAGGCCGTTTTCTTTTAACGTCCGTCCTGTGGAGACCAAATCGACAATCGCTTCAGACATTCCCGTAATTGGCCCCAACTCTACCGATCCTGAAAGGGGGACAATTTCGACGGGTAAATCCAAAGCGCGAAAATACTCGCGAGCGCAATTAACAAACTTAGACGCGACGCGGCCATGGGGAGGGAGGTGTTGGGGTTTTTGATATAAGCTAGTCTGCGGCACTGCGACTGAAAGGCGACATCCTCCAAACTTGAGGTCAGCTAAATGGGCAACATTGGGGGATTTTTCCCGTAAAACGTCATAACCGACAATGCCTAACTGGGCTTGACCGTATTCGACATAAACCGGGACATCTTGCGCTCGCACCAGCAATCCTTTAGCGGTGTGGGTGGAATCGGTAAGCTGAAGTTGGCGGTTACTTTTATCCAGAAATCCACTAAAATCTAAACCCACGTCTTGCAGCAGAGCGATACTATCTTTCAATAAAGCGCCTTTGGGCAGTGCGATCGTAATCATTAAAATTAAACTCAAAAAATACGCGATCGCTAGTAACTGTACAATTTTGGTAGCAGTGAAAGCAACATAAGAAAGTACGTTCACCTTATTCTTAGCATCTGAGCCGTGAAATGAGTCACCCCAATATCTTGTTTTTCCCTGGTTTGACTCAAATGCCGTCTTCTGAGATCGCGATTGTTGATTTTGGCTTTTAAATTTTACGAATGACTAAACTGAAACTCGTAATTGGCAACAAAAACTACTCCTCTTGGTCATTGAGGTCTTGGCTTGCAATGAAACAAGCGGGAATTGAGTTTGATGAAATTCGCATTCTCTTGGACTTACCCACTACCTCCGAGCAAATTCGCCATTATTCTCCCACAGGACGAGTCCCTGTCTTGATTGATGGGGAGATTACGGTTTGGGAATCGTTAGCGATTTGTGAATATGTGAGCGAAACTTATGCCCCACAGCTTTTACCCTCTTCTCGCGCAGCCCGTGCGATCGCTCGCTCGATTACCCACGAAATGTACGCGGACTTTCATAGCCTCCGCCAAAATATGCCGATGGATTGCCGGGGGCGTTATCCGGGGGAAGGAATGACCCTCGAAGTCCAAGCCGATATCAACCGCATTACCAGCATTTGGCGCGACTGCCGTCAAAAATTCGGTCGCGAGGGGGATTTTCTGTTTGGCTCGTTTAGTATTGCCGATGCCATGTTTGCCCCTGTGGTGTCTCGTTTTATCACTTATGGAGTCAAACTCGATTCTGTCGCGCAAGCGTATGTAGACGCAATTCTCGGCTTACCTGCGATGCAAGAATGGCTTATGGCAGCCAGCAATGAAACTGAAAGTATCGAGCATTTTCCGTTGTAATTGGTCGCAGGATGCTAAAGAGTGGTTTTTTTCAGTCATCAGTCAACAGTCATCAGTTATCAGTTTTTTGGGCAGTGGGCAGCTTTTTCAGTCATCAGTCAACAGTCATCAGTCATCAGTTTTTTGGGCAGTCGGGGAAGAATGGGAAGAAATGACCAATAACCAACAACAAACAACAAACAACCAATAACCAATAACCAATAACCATTATGCGATTTCATGGACATTTTACTGGTGGATGACGAAGCCGAATTAACCGATCCTCTGCGGCAAGTGTTATCAAATGAAGGTTATCAAGTTGATGTCGCCGATCGCGGTATTGTCGGTCAAGCTTTAGCTCTGACTAAAGATTATGACCTTTTGATTCTTGACTGGATGATGCCTCAAGTTTCCGGTTTAGAGATTTGCCGGGAATTGCGCCGTCAGGGGAAAACTACACCGATTTTGTTTCTCACGGCAAAAGATACTATCGACGATCGCGTGTTGGGTTTGGATGCGGGGGCTGATGATTATTTAGTTAAGCCTTTTGAATTGCGAGAATTACTCGCAAGGGCTAGGGCGTTATTGCGGCGATCGCCAAACCTGGAAACCCCACCCCAAGCCCAACGTCTCCAAGTAGCCGATCTCGAATTTGACCCGGAAAATCAAATTGCTTACCGTCAATACCGCAGCATCGAATTATCTGAAAAAGAAAGTAAATTGTTGGCTTATTTTATGCAAAATCCCGGTCAATTATTGTCCCACGAGCAAATTCACGAACATCTCTGGGGCGATCGCCCTCAACCGAGTAGTAATGTCTTGGCTGCCCTGGTTCGTTTACTTCGTCGTAAAATTGAACAAACAGGGGAAGTCCCTCTGATTCAAACGGTTTATGGTCGCGGTTATCGCTTTGGTAAAAATGAATAATTTACAATTCACAACGAGATCGCAAATAACTTACAACTAACAACCAACAACCCACAACAAAGAACAAATGACGAATGACCAAGGACTAATGACTAACATTTATCAAGGACAATTTGGCGAATTTACCATTACCGATCGCGATCGCCAGGAAGTAACAATTTATCGCGGCGGTTTAGTCGTAGCGGCGATTAGTTTTACCCTCGCAAGTGCCTTAATTTTAGGACGGGGAGCGACTCCATTAATTCTTAACCTCGTTACCGCCCTTTATGGGCTATTTGTAGCCGGATTAGCGGTGAGTTTAACCACAATTCATATTTACCTGAAACCCCTACATCGCTTGTTACAAATCTTTCTAGGAATTGGCGCGATCGCGTCGGTGGTTTTTGCGGTGCGATCGCCCCAACCTCTGGCTTTATTTGTGTATAACCATCCCCTCAGTTTGCTCGGTGTTGGCTTTACTTTTGCGGCGTTAACAGGCATTTTCTTCAAAGAAGGTTTTTGCTTTCAACGCCTCGAAACTCGTATCCTCACTCCCCTAGTCCCAATTTTATTATTAGGTCATCTTGTTGGCGCTTTACCTGCCAATATTGAACAGGGATTATTAGCAGTTTGGAGTGGTTTATTTCTCGTTTTCGCCTTTCGT
The DNA here is from genome assembly GCA_046541115.1 of Spirulinaceae cyanobacterium. Classification (GTDB taxonomy): domain Bacteria; phylum Cyanobacteriota; class Cyanobacteriia; order Cyanobacteriales; family Spirulinaceae; genus Jaaginema. The sequence continues at coordinate 17,166 of JBKHDX010000039.1, forward strand.
AAATGTATCCAACCCATTCCCCCAGATATTGGCGACAAATCTGTGTTTGAATATCTCAAACAGCAAAAAACGGCTCAGAGTTAACCTGGAAAATTTAAGTGATTTTGTAATTGTGGAGAGTATTGAACCAAATTTAAAGAGACGCGATCGCGCTCAAAAGTTTTTCAGAATCGCTGGCAAAACCAAAGCATTGATTGACGTTATAAATCGTGGCTTTGTAACAGTAATCTGGGGAAGTTGTCGCGGCACAATCTTTCAGTAAAATGCAATCATAGCCGAGGAAATTGGCATCTTGTAAAGTTGCCATTACGCATTGATCGATATTCACTCCCGCGAAAAATAACGTGGTTTTTCCTAAGTTTTTGAGGATGCTATCAAGGGGAGTATCCCAAAAGCCACTCATGCGATATTTGTCCACGCGAATATCATTTTCTTCTGGGACAAGTTCGTCTACAATGGCCGCAGCCCAACTGCCAGATTCAAGGACAGGAGCGTTATTTTTGGGGAGGCGATCGCCTAAACCAACGCCGTCTCCGGTAGGATTGTAAACATGGCGCAATCCGGCGCTAATATTGAGCAGATCGGCACGATTGCCCCAATTGAGCCATAATACCGTCACAGCGCGATCGCGCAGTCCCCGCAGCAATTTCTGAAGCGGTGAAATCGGAGCGCGGGCAGGGTTGACATCTACGCCAATGTGTGCAAGCCAGCCGTCTGGATGACAAAAATCGTTTTGCATATCCACGATAATAATTGCGGCTTTGGCTAAATCCAGTTGTAGGGTTTTGGTGTCGGTGGTGAGGGTGACGATTTGCGGGGGTAGCGGTGGACGGGTAATATCTGCAATGTCTTCGCTAACTTGCCAAGCATTGGGTTTAACGCCGAGAGTGCGGAGGGGTTGATTCATCTGCCGAAAATCCCTGTGAAACTGCATTTCCTTGTTGTAGCAGATACCAGTACATTGAGGAGTTGTACTAATACATTTTAGGCAGTTGAGGCGAATGTAAAATTCTTTAACTTTTTGGATGAGAATTTTCGGAAAAATATTTACATTTGTTTATATTATTGATGTATAAACAAACCCGATGTGATATAGCCGTGTTTTTACAGAACTCCCCTGCCCTTGGCGAACAAGCTCTTAATAAAATTGCCACCGTCGCTCTGCAATCTCAATTTAAGCAAGCCAAAACCTTTCATGTCGAAGTAAAAACCGACTCGAATCTCTTGGCTCAAGGGCGATTAGAAGCTTTGTCAATAGAAGGAAGCGGGTTGATCCTGCCGAACAATTTGCCCGTCCAAGAAATGAAGATCAAAATGGGACGCATTTCTGTCAGTCCCTTCAAAGCCTTAATGGGCAATATCCAGCTCACAGAACCCAGTCACGGAACCGCCCGTTTTGGCTTAACCGATGCCGAAGTCAACCGAGCTTTCCACAGTCACCTCGCAGCCCAAATCCGTAGTGCTACGGATGCCGATCTCAAAACCACTAAACCCCAGCAAGTCAACTGTTATATGTTTGCACGGGGCGAAATTATCGTTAATCTTCAGTTTAAAGGACAACACCTCGCGATCGCGACTCAACCGGAAATGGCACAAACCGGCAATTATATTGCCCTAGAAAACAGCCGTTATCTCCAAGGAAGCGAACCCACACCCGCACTCACTCACGCGATCGCCCAAAGCCTCGAAGCTGCCTTAAATGTACAACAATTTGAACTTCCCGGCTTATCTCTTAGATTGCGCCAATTTCAAATCGAAGACGGCAAAATTATCCTCCAAGCCACTGCGAAAATGACTCAATTTCCTAAATAGCATCTAAAGGGCAATCAGCAATCGCAGGGGGGGAGGTGGAATGCAAACTCATCCAAAGGGGGTCAGAAACTTATGGCTATAGAGCAGACTCTAAAAAAGGATAAACGCTTTGATGAGGAAAGTGAACCTCTCGATGATGTTTTGATCGCGCCAAGTTGGAGTATTGAAATTCTATCCCCGTTACAAAGTTCTAATCGGGTTACAGGGAATATTCTTCATGTCTGAAATATGGCTGTTTATTGAGTGGGTTAATCGACCCAGAAAACCGTTCTGTGAGGGTATTTCAACCGCAACAACAACCGGAATTATAGCAAGGGCGCGATCGCGTTCCAGTTTTAGAGAATATTGATTTAAATTTAACCGTAGAACAGATTTTCAATTGGCTTAAAATGCGGTGATTTTAAAATTATAAAATTGAAGCAGAGCCTCATCTTGGCGTTCCCAGGTAAAATCTATGAACAAGGAAAAAATAAAATAATTTGTCTTGAAAGATCGCGCTTGTCTCCTCCTTTCTCTAGTAAATCTTTTATAATAACTGAGAATGGTTGAATCGTAGAAAATATGATGCAATATCGGCGCTTTGGTCGCACAGAATTACAAATGCCCGTGTTTTCCTGTGGGGGAATGCGCTATCAATATAAATGGCAAGATGTCCCTCCGACTGATATTCCCCGCAAAAATCAAGAGAATCTCGAAGCAACGATTCGACGGGCGATCGCCCTAGGCATTAATCATATTGAAACCGCCAGAGGTTACGGCACATCAGAAATGCAACTGGGGCGGATTTTGCCGCAGTTTCCCAGAGAAGAAATCATCGTACAAACCAAAGTGAGTCCGAAACCAGATGCCAAGGACTTTCGGGCTGAGTTTGAGAAGTCGCTGAATTATCTTAATTTAGATTATGTAGATTTGTTGGGTTTACATGGCATCAACAACCCGGAAATCCTCCACGACAGCCTAAAACCGGGGGGTTGCTTAGAAGAAGCCCAAAAGCTACAAAAAGAAGGGAGAGTGCGCTTTATTGGCTTCTCAACCCATGGCGATCGCGACACGATTATCAAAGCGATTGAAAGCGGCAGATTTGATTATGTCAATCTGCATTGGTACTACATTTTTCAACACAATTGGCTTGCTATCGAAGCCGCGACAAAACAAGATATGGGGGTCTTTATTATCAGCCCGTCGGACAAAGGCGGTCAACTGTACAACCCCCCGCAAAAATTAATCGATCTGTGTCAACCGTTAAGCCCGATGGTGTTTAACGATTTATTCTGCCTGTCCCATCCCCAAGTCCACACTTTATCGGTGGGTGCATCCCGACCGACAGATTTTGACGAGCATCTCAAAGCCTTACCCCGACTCGATCGCGCCTCGGAGATTTTAGCGCCGATTTTAGAGCGACTACAACAAGAAGCGATCGCGAAATTAGGCAAAGAATGGTACAAAACCTGGGAAACAGGCTTACCCGATTGGCGAAAAACCCCCGGTGAGATTAACATCTTCATGGTGTTATGGCTGCGGAATCTCGCGATCGCCTATGACCTCCTAGACTACGCCAAAATGCGCTACAACCTCTTGGGAAATGCCAGCCATTGGTTTCCGGGCAACAAAGCCGATAAAGTCCGAGAATTGGATTTAACAGCTTGTTTAGCTCACAGTCCCCATGCTCCCTTAATCCCGGATTATCTCGCTCAAGCCGATCGCTTGCTCGGTGGGGCAGAAGTCCAACGGTTATCGCAACGGTAAAGTAGTTGAAATCAACGATATTTTGCAATATTTTGTCAATATCTCCGGGAATTACCCTAAATTCTTGATAAAGTTTTCCCAGAACTTACACAAAACGAAGCAACTCCCAAAATCTTGTGAGGCCAGAAATTCAGCGTGAATAGCAAAATTGAGTTCGTGACACGACTCCATAAAGACTCGCCGCCGAGGTGGCAGAAGCGGACATGGGCCATCGTCCTGGGATGTTGCACCCTTCTCGGAGCAAACGACAGCGCGATCGCGCAAAATCTCCAAAAACTCGGCGTAATTCGCAGTCCCGAAAACGCAGCCCAATGGACAAGTATCAACAATCGCTTGCAAGGAATCGGCATTGATTATTGCATTCTCGACCTCAGCGACCTCGACACCGAAGCCAATCTTGACCAAATCGGCGTTATTTTCCTTCCCAACGTCGAAACCCTCGACGGCGTACAAGTCAGCCGCTTACAACAATGGTTTGCCCAAGGCGGCGCGATCGTGGCCAGCGGCCCCACCGGCAGTTTATCCTCCCCGGCCGTCCGTTCGCAGTTGCGATCGCTTCTCGGCGCTTACTGGGGCTTTCCCCTCACCAATCCCGCTTCCCTTGAACCCCTGCGTCCCCGCCTTGGAAACTGGACTTGGAAAGATCCAGCTTCCCTGACCCAAACTGCTAGGGGGGGTGTGATTATTCCCAGCGATCTCAACAGTGCCACCGTCGCCGTGTGGCAAGCCGAAGGCACGCCCCCGGCGGTTGTGATTACCGAACGCACCACCTTTTTAGGTTGGCGTTGGGGCTTTGATACCGTCACCAATTCTCAATTTGACACCGCTTGGCTACAAGCCGCCCTCAGCCGTCACAACAACTTATCCCAAAGCAGCAATCCCCAACCTGAAAACTGTCTCAACACCACCATTGCTGCACCGCCTCCCCAACCCGAACCCACCCCAGAAGTCCCGCAACGCCCCGCGCCGTTACCCGAACCCACCCCCCTAGAGATGGCGGCTGCATCCCCCGTAGCATCCAAACCCACCCTGACCCCCGAAGACTTAATCCTCGATGCCAATGCAGATCGAGCCTTTACACCCCCTTCTCTAGAGTCCCTCGCGATCGCACCGAGTCAAATTCGCAGCTTAAATCAAGACCTCGACCGCTTATTAGGTCGCGTCCAAAGTGCCGTTTTACTCGCAGAAGCCAGCGAACAAGAAAACATCCGCTTGAGTACCGCCATCGAGCGTTATCTCGAAACCCAAGATCGAGGGCAAAACAGCAACCCCTCAACGTCCCTCAACTTACCCGGTTTGGGGGAAGCGCGATCGCGCCTGCAAACCTTTGTTAACTACATCGAACAACAAGATTATCCCAAAGCCCGCCGTCAAGCCGAAACCACCCGCTTACAACTCCTCGACAGTTATCCGGTGTCGCGGCGGATTCTTCAGCCCGAAATCCGCGCCGTATGGCTCGATCGCGGCACCATTGTCAAAGCCCAATCTGCTGCCGATTTAGCCGTGATTTTCGACCGCTTGGCCGCCGCCGGGATTAATACCGTCTTTTTTGAAACCGTCAACGCCAGTTACCCCATTTACCCCAGCCAAGTCGCCCCGGAACAAAACCCCCTCACCCAAGGCTGGGATCCGTTGCAAGCCGCAGTCCAACTCGCCCACGCCCGCAATATGGAGTTACACGCTTGGGTCTGGATTTTTGCCGCGGCCAATCAACGGCATAATGAAATTTTGAATCAACCTGCGAATTATTTAGGCCCGGTACTAAGTCAAAACCCCGATTGGCGGGCGACAGACAAAGCGGGTAATGTCTTTCATCGCAACTCCCGCAAAGCCTTTTTCGACCCGGCAAATCCCGAAGTACGGCAATATTTACTATCGCTCCTCACAGAAATTGCCACCGAATACGATGTAGACGGCATTCATTTTGATTACATTCGTTATCCTTTCCAAGACCCTAGAGTGAATCAAACTTATGGTTATGGGGAAGCGGCGCGATCGCAATTTCGCAACCAAACCGGAACCGATCCCATCTCTATTTATCCCGGTAGCCCTTTGTGGTCAACCTGGACAGAATTTCGCATCGACCAGGTCAACCAATTTGTCGCCACCGCTTCTCGTCAACTGAAAGCCAATCGCTCGGATTTGCTGATTTCGGCGGCGGTGTTTCCCATTCCTGAAACCGAACGATTAGCCCGCTTGCAACAACATTGGGAAGCTTGGATCGAAGCGGGTCATCTGGATTTACTGGTTCCCATGACCTATGCCTTGGACAGCGAGAGTTTTCAACAACTCACCGAACCCTTATTTGTCGCCAATCGCCTTAACCATAATACCCTCGCTATTCCGGGGATTCGCCTGTTACGGCTGCCGACTCCCCTGGCTGTGGATCAAATTCAAGTCTTGCGGGATTTGCCCGCGGCGGGTTACGCTTTGTTTGCCACGGAAAATTTAGGGTTAAATTTGCAAACCATTTTGCAACAAACCCAAGGCTCGCGCCGCATTTACCGCAACGCCCCTCTGCCCCATCGCCAACCGTTTTCCGCCGCTCGCGATCGCTTCTATACTTTGCGGCAAGAGTGGATTGTCATGCTCAACGGTCAGCAAATCAACCTCGATACCGAGCTTTTGCAAGAATGGGGAGCGCAAACTGACACCCTTGCCATCGCCCTAGAACAACTGGCCGCCGACCCCAATCCGAGCAATCTACGAATCGCGCAACGAAATTTAACCCGCTTTCAAGACCGCTTCGATCGTTGGTTGGGGGCATCAGAAACCCTATCAGCTTATCAAACCCAAACTTGGCGCAATCGTCTTGACGCGATCGCCCAATTGTTGCGTTATGGTAAAACAAAAATTGAAAATCGCCGTTGACGGATCGAAAAAACCGTGGTTAACTTCCGTAAAGGAATACATAATGGGGTCATCTCTCCGTTGGGACTAGCGCTCCCAATAACCAACAAAATCAATAGAAAATCAGGGTTTAGACATTAAGTCAAAGAACAAAGAACTATGAGCCATTTTTTTTCATAAAATATATAACTTAAAATGTGATGTTTCAGCCTTGGCGGTTTTGAAACAATTGCTTAAAAACTTTCATAGCCTTTTTAATAGCTATGTTTTGGACAATGAACCCCTGTGGGTGGTGTGCGGTATAAAAGCTTCTAGGAGTTGGCGTGTCTAAATTTATTAACAAGCGAGATTATACAGATCGTGCGGTTCAACCCTGGACCACCGCCGATCCTCATTTACCTCCAGTAAACTCACAAACAAATCCTAAAACCTCTCGACCCAATCCAGACTCACCACTGCCCCCCGAACCTTCTGCCGTCGCAGCCGAATCTGTCAACCCCCCTGAGGCAAATCCCCGACGGCTCAAACGCCGCAGAAAACGTAGAAAAGAGGAAAAACCCCTAGTCCGTCGGGTTGATTTTTGGGTTTTAGTCACTTTTGCTGTCGGAGCGGGGAGTGCTTTCACCATTACCAACCGGGAATGGCAAGAGTTAAACGCCAGCTTGCCCGAATCCACCTCAGAAATCCTGACCTTTGCCCGGGAAAATACCGTTACCATCACCGCGAGCGATGGTACTGTCATCGAAGAAGTGGGCCCGGTTACCCATAACTCCCTCGAAATAGACGAAATTCCCGAGGCCCTGACCGAAGCGTTTATGGCGATTGAAGACCGCCGTTTCCTAGAGCATGATGGTGTGGATTATCAAGGGGTAATGCGGGCAGCTTGGGCGAATTTGACCGCTCGGCGCGTGGTGGAAGGGGGTAGCACGATCACCCAACAATTAGCCCGCATTGTCTTTCTCGACCAAGACCGCAAATTCAGCCGCAAACTGCGGGAAATGCGGATCGCCCAGAAAATTGAAGCCGAATATGACAAAGACACGATCCTCGAACGCTATCTAAACTTGGTGTATTTAGGCTCTGGCGCTTATGGCATTGCCGATGCCGCTTGGATTTATTTCGGTAAGGAAGTGGAGGATTTGACTTTATCTGAAGCTGCCACCATTGCCGGAATTGCCCCTGCCCCCAGTCGCTATTCCCCTTTAGAAAACCGCGAAGCTGCCGAAAAACGGCGAAACTTGGTGCTGCAACGCATGGCGGCTCAAGATTATATTACCGCCACCGAAGCCGAAGAGGCGATCGCATTTCCCCTAGTAACCAATCCCCAAGAAGCCAAACGCTTTAACCGCAAAGTTCCCTACTTTACCGATTATGTTCAGAAGGAGTTGCGGCGCGTTCTACCGCCAGAAAAACGCCAGGAAGGGGGCTTAATCGTCGAAACCACCATCAACCTCGGTTGGCAAAATATCGCCACCGAAGCGGTCGAAAAGGCGGTAGAGCGCTACGGCCGCTATCAACGGTTTGAGCAAGCCGCCTTAGTCGCCATCGACCCCCGCAACGGTCGCGTGATGGCCATGGTGGGGGGCAAGGACTATAACGACAAGGAAGAAAACGGCGAATTTAATCGCGCCACCCAAGCCCAACGGCAACCGGGGTCAACTTTTAAGACCTTTGTCTATTCAACGGCGATCGCAGCAGGATTGTCTCCTTATCAAGGCCTGCGCGACCAAGAATTTGTCGTCGATGGTTACAAGCCGAAAAACTACGACGGCGAATATCGCGGTTGGATTTCCCTGCGAGATGCGTTGATCAAATCCATTAATATTCCGGCGCTGCAAACTTTGATTCAAGTGGGTTGGGACCCGACCATTGAAGTGGCGAAAAAAATGGGGATTGAGTCGGAACTCAAACCGACCTACTCCCTGGCCCTCGGCGCGTCTGAAGTGACCTTACTGGAATTGACCAGCGCTTACGGAACCCTGGCCAATAAGGGTCTGCACGTTAAACCCCACGGCATTAGTCGCATTCGCGATCGCTACGGCGAAGTCATTTACGAAGCCGAAGAAAATGGCAAACGGGCCCTAGATGAAGATTCCGCCGCGATTATGACTTGGATGTTGCGAGGAGTCATTAACGAAGGCACAGGTACCGCCGCTCGTTTAGACCGTCCCGCCGCCGGAAAAACCGGAACGACCGATGATGCCAGGGATTTATGGTTTATTGGCTATATTCCGCAAGTGGTGAGCGGGGTTTGGCTCGGAAATGACGATAACAAACCGACTTGGGGAGCCAGCAGCACCGCCGCCGCCGTTTGGCGAGAGTTTATGGTGCAACTGACCGAATGGCTCGAAACGGAGGAATTTCCAGATCGACCCCAGCAACTCGAAGGCCGCGAAGCCACTGTCGAAGCGAAACCCATTAAGCCCAAACGAACTAAATATATTCCCAACTCCTCGAATAATAATAGCAGCGGCAATACCAACAGCAACAGCAATCGCGGCAGTGGTAATAATCGCACCTCTAGCGGCTCGAGTGGCGGTAGTAGCCGCAGCAGTCGTCGTAGTGGTGGCGGTGGCAGTCCCTCGGCGGCTCCGGCTCCCGCTCCAAGACCTCAACCCGCTCCAGCTCCCGCTCCGAGACAAGCAGCTCCGGCTCCGGCTCCGGCAGTCCCAGACTTCTCCAAGCCGAAGAAAATTCAACCCTCGGCTCCCCCTCCCATGGCGGCTCCCGCTCCGGCTGCGGCTCCTGCGGCTCCGGCGAGTAGCGGTGAGTAGTGCCTGAAACAATGAGGCGATCGCCAATTTTTGTTACGATGATTCCACAATCTAGCCATTTTTAGGAGTAAGTGAGGTTATGCAAATCCTGATGGATGCTGCCGCCGGGATTGGTCTTCCCATCACGTTTACCGCCGTTTATATCATCGGTTTTTTGGCCGCAGTGATTATCGGCTCGATCGCGTGGTATAACTCGAAACGGCCGCCGGGTTGGGAGAATGCTCAGCGCCCGGATATTGTGCCCAATCTAGAAACCGATTCTGACGATAAGAGCGAAAGTTAAAAGTTTGCTAAAAAAGCCACTTAGGTCTGGGTATCCTAAGTGGCTTTGGCATTGAGAATGGTCAATTTTTATATACAGCCACGGGATTTCGTCAATGTTTGCGATCGCTTTTTAAAGTTTTCGCGATCGCCCCCCTCAATTGTCAAAACCGCTACAACAAAAGAAGATAACATGAAAGATATAAATGGTGGATTGCACATCAGCATTATTAATCCCTACTATGTCATCTACTACGCTGAATTCCCAATTCGATCTCGAACAACTCATCAATCGCATTTTTAAGTTTCGTCAAATTACCCGCCTCGATCAGCAATTGTTGATGTCTATTTTGCTGACCAAAGAACAAATTACTGAAGACGACAACGATAAAATTAATCGGGTGTTTGATGCGGTGCGATCGGGCCGTTTGCAAGTGGTCGATTAACCCCGATTTTTAATCAGCATCACTTCAATGATTTTATTCACTTGGTCTTGAGGCAATTGCAATGCTCGACACAAACTACCGAGTAACTCTTCCTCCTCTGGCGCAACTGTACCATCGGCTAAAACCAAATCCGTCGCGATCGCAAACGTGGTTTCGTGAAGTACCCAACGCCAACGCTTTACTTTTGGCGTGGGCTTCCTGGTTCAATGA
>JBKHDX010000040.1:0-26970 GCA_046541115.1 Spirulinaceae cyanobacterium
ATGAAGCCTCGATGAACGAAGAATCCTCCTGCCTTTAGGCGGAGGAGCGTCAACCTGAATCGGGCAGTCCAAGGACAAAGGACTAAGGACAAAGGACAAAAAACAAAGGACACCCTAGCAATAGAGTGTCCTTTGCTCGTCGTTGATGGGTTTTTATCTAAATCCCACTGCGGCTTGCCAGACAAAGGCGAGCAGCAAAAAGAATAAGGGGATCAAGGGCAAAACATCAACGAGGGGGTCGAAGATTTGATAAGCTTCGGGCAATTTAGCTAAGAGCATTGCTGCTTCCATTTTTTGAATCTACCTTCCCAATACAGTTTTAATAATTGCCATGAATTTTAACATGATTTGCCTCGGTCTTTGAAGCGTTATCCCCGGACAAAGGACATTCAATTAAGCCAATGGGCAAATTCGACGGAGAAGCGATCGCGCTCAATAGCATCGCGGATTTCTTGGGTAAAACGGATTAATTCGGCGATATTATGCAAAGACAGCAAAATATAACCGAGCATTTCTTTAGCTTTGATGAGATGGTTGAGATAAGCCCGGCTAAAGTTCTGACAACAGTAACAAGAACAGGTTTCATCAAGGGAACTAAAATCTTCTTTGAAACGGGCGTTTTTGAGGTTCCAGCGTTCCCCCTGTACCAAGGCTGCCCCGTGTCTGCCCAGACGAGTGGGAATCACGCAGTCAAATACATCTATTCCGGCGGCGATCGCGATGGCAATTTCGCGATAAGTTCCCACCCCCATCAAATACCGCAATTTATTTTCCGGTAAAAACGGCGCTGTGTTGTTAATAATATCGTGAATTAAGGCTGCGGGTTCGCCGACGCTAACACCGCCAATAGCATAACCGGGGAGATCGAGTTCGACTAAACTTTCGGCGGCTTCCCGGCGCAAGTCCGGGTAAACTCCCCCCTGGACAATGCCAAACAAAGCTTGCTCTTGGGGACGTTTGTGGGCGCTAATACAGCGTTTGAGCCAACGATAGGTACGATCGGTTGATTCGCGGATTTGCGATCGCGTGGCGGGATAAGGCGGACATTCATCAAACGCCATAATCACATCGGACCCCAAAGCATTTTGAATCTGAATTGAGCGCTCTGGGGTAAAGTTAATAAGCCGACCGTCCCGGGGCGAGCGAAATATTACCCCTTCTTCACTAATTGTCCGTAAATCGCTGAGGCTAAAAACTTGAAAGCCACCAGAATCGGTCAAAATCGGTTGCGACCAATTCATAAAACGATGCAATCCTCCCGCCGCTTTAATTAAATCTTCTCCGGGCTGGAGGTGCAAATGATAAGTATTAGCGAGGATCATTTGTGCGCCCACGCTTTCGACTTGTTGCGGCGTTAAGCCTTTAATGGTTCCAACCGTTCCCACGGGCATAAAGCGCGGGGTTTCTACAATGCCGTGAGGCGTATAAAACCGACCCGTGCGGGCTTTTGTGGTATGACATTGGGCCAAACGTTCAAAGGTAAACGCAGGGATGACAGCAGAATTGCAAAAAGTCATTTAAAACGGGCAATCATCATCATCGATTTGGACATCCCATTTAGCTGACAGGACTTGAGTTACCATAGCTTCGAGGGCATCTACATCTAAAGATTGATGTGCATCTCGCTCGTGCAAAGGATTATTAAGGGGAATTAAGCGTAATTGGCGATTATCTTGGATTAAATTAAAGCAAGATTCGCCATTAGCCCTTTGAGTGAGTTGGAGATAGTCAAAGCTTTGCACATTGATATAAAGCGCATGATTTGCGATCAAAGTTGATTGTTTAGGATCGCAAAAAATCTCTAAAATACAACCCTCACCTTCGTGATTCACTTGTCCATCCAACGAATGAATATAGTGGACGCGGTGTAATGAACTCAAAAGGCGGCGTATATCTTCTTTATTGACGACCAGTCCCGTGTCGATAATACAGGGGGCCGGGAATGATTGAGGAATTTTGTCGTGACTCATGGAAACAGTCGGGGTGGGAACGAAAGTTACGATTTTTCTAGGGTCAAAATTTCAAGTTGTCGTTGAATCCCAAGATTAGAAATGAAGTAATCTCTGACACAATATTAGCCTAAATACTTTTGTCTAAGGCAAAAGATTTTCACAAACATTTAAAATTAGAAAAGGGTTCAATTTGCTGAAGTTGCTAATTCGTAGCCTGAGAAGTGCGATCGCGTTTGTTCATTTCCAGATTGCATCTTTTTTAGGCTCTGTTATATTTTATACCCGCATTCCCCTTCCCGTGTCACTCCCTGTGCATTTTCAACGGATTGCCCGTTGGGCCCCAGCAATAGGATTATTACTAGGGATGGCCCTGGGGGGCATTGATGGGCTGTTGGGGCAGTTGGGAATGCCAATTTTAACCCGAAGTGCCATCATTATTGCGGCTTGGATTGGCATCACGGGGGCGCTGCATCTCGATGGGGCCATGGACACGGCGGACGGGTTGGGGGTATTCGATCGCGAAAAACGCCTAGAAGTGATGGTAGATAGTCGTACCGGGGCGTTTGGGGCGATCGCGGCCGTGATTATCATTTTATTAAAAACTACGGCTCTCAGCGAAATAGAGGGCGATCGCACCTTAAGTTTAATGGCGGCGGCGGGGTGGGGACGTTGGGGACAACTGCTCGCGATCGCCCTTTATCCTTATGCTAAACCGACCGGAAAAGGAGCCATGCACAAACAAAACCTCAAGCCCTGGCCGGATTTAACCTTGGGAACGGGTATGCTTTTGGGGTGGAGTTGGGCTGTTGCTGGGCTATGGGGGGGAATTCTCGCGATCGCAGCAAGCGCGATCGCCTTAAGCTTGGGGTACTGGCTACATCGACGCATCGGCGGCCATACCGGCGATACCTACGGCGCGATCGTCGAAATCACAGAAACCCTACTTTTAGTTATAATCACCCTTATTCCACCGGACGCAGGCGGGTGACTTTGATTCTAAATTCGCCGCCTCCAGTTGCCCCAAAAGCACTCACCCGGACAATATAAGGGCCGCTCTCAGTAATCCGAGCAAACAATAAAGAATTGGTTGTCCCATCCGGGCCGTCATCATTTTCCCCGACCGTTGAACCGTCTTCAGCAATTAAAGACACAATGGTATCAAATTCGTCAGAAATCAAGTCTACTGCCACTTGATCCCCCGCTTCGAGTTGCACGATATAATCGCGGGAAAATCCCCCTTCTCCTGTGGGAATATCATCTTGAGTCAGAGAATCGGTAACTTCTTGACCCGAAGATAAAGGAATAGGGTTGTAGAGAGTCTGGGCTTGACTTGCTGCAATCGTACTGCCACAACAAGCAACAGTCATCAAAACAGAAAAATACCAACGACGGACGAAAAATTGCATCATGTATCGCTTTTTTGATTGGGAACCCGTTTATTATGTCATGGTGGCTTTGTTATTAGTTATTTGTTCTTTGTTATTGGTTTACAAACCATGACGATATTAGCGCTAGATTTTGGTGGGACAAAACATGCTGCCGCCGTTTTAACGCCCTCAGCACCTTCTTGGCAACAATACGAGCGAGCCTTTGCACCCCCAAATGCCACGGCACAGACGGACATTAAAATCATGCGATCGCTGGCTCAATCCGTGTTACAAGGAGAAAAGCCCAAGGCGATCGGGGTGAGTTTTGGCGGACCGGTCAATGCCCAAACCGGTATCGTCCGTTTGTCCCATCATGTCCCCGGTTGGGAAAATATCCCCCTCCAAGAGATTTTAGAAGCGGAGTTTCAAGTCCCTGTTTGGATTGACAACGATGCCAATGTAGCGGCTTTAGGAGAATATCATTACGGCGCAGGGCGAAATTGCCACAGTTTGTTTTACATTACCGTAAGTACCGGAGTGGGGGGCGGTTGGATTCTCAACGGCCAACCCTGGCAAGGTTATGAAGGCATGGCTGGAGAAATTGGTCATACGGTGGTAGACCCCAACGGCCCGTTGTGTTTGTGTGGCAAACAAGGCTGTGTCGAGCGTTTGACTTCGGGCCCTTATATCGCGCAACGGGTTCGGGATATTCTACAGCAATCGCGATCGCGAGGCAGAATTTTACGGGCCTTGGTGAAAGGCAACATTGAGGAAATCACCGCCAAGCACGTCAATGAAGCCGCAGAAATGGGCGACGCGATCGCCATTCAAGCCCTCCAACAAGCGGGATGGGCTTTAGGAGTAGGCATCGGCAACGCGGCTAATTTCCTCAATCCGCAGTTATTTATCCTGGGAGGGGGTGTTAGCAAAGCCGGACAGCATTTTTGGCAAGCGGTTCGTCAAAGCGCCCGTAACACCGCTTTACCGGAAGTCAACATCGCGATCGTTCCGGCTCAGTTGGGAGACGATGCGCCGTTGTGGGGGGCGGTGGCATTAGCGGCAAGGGGTAGTACAAAGTGAAGGCTTGCGTCTTCAATAGTGGCTCAACTCCAGTCTTGGCGGTCTTCCCCGGTACTGGTTTTACGGTATAGCATTCCGGTGGCGTGTAGTTCGCGGGTGATTTGATATAAGCTTTCTTCGGTCAAGCCCCAAGCCTGTACTAAGTCTTGCAGTTTTGCCTGAATTTCTCGCGCTCCGGGAAAGCCTTGATAGCGGATGCACAATCGGGCAAGTTCGGCGAGATTGTAGTCGTTGCGTCCTTCTTGGCTAATGCGTTCGATCAGAGCGCTGTCTTTTGTGGCTTGGGGGTGGGTTTGATCTTGAGCCATACTTTAAAAGGGTTCAATTTGTCCTAAAACTTCTAACTCATCTTGGTCATTGATCCGCACGACGACCATTTCACCAGAGGACACGCCTGACCCGGTGAGGGCGGCAATATTTACAAAATGAGTGACCATCACGGTTACGCCTGGATCGTCCTGAGCCGCCATATATTGTCGTACTTGGGCGGTTTGTTGGGGTTCGGTGCTGCGATCGCGAAAAAAGGAATTGAGGGGCGCATAAAGCTCGACAGTACCCAGGTTGAGGAGTTCGGCGGTTTCTAAGCAGCGACACCATTGACTGGATAATACTTGGTCTACGGTTACGCCGTTTTCTCGAAATGCGTCTCCGGTGCGTTGGGCTTGCGATCGCCCTTGGTCGGATAAGTTGCGCTGAGTGCTACAATCGTCGATCTCAAAGTGAGCCGGATCGCCGCTTCCGGGGGCGATCGCGTGACGTATCAACACAAAGTAGGGGGCGTTTTGTTGCTGAAGTTGCGTCCACAAATCGGAGCTTTCGGGAGACGGGGCGATCGCCTCTGGGGAAGTTCCTGTGGGGGAAGGAGAAGCCTCTGATGTAACCGACTCGGTTGGCGTTACAGGGGCGTTACAACCCGTAATACTCAGCCACAAAACACCCAAGGTAACTTTACAGATTTTGGGGAAAGAGGTCGATAAAGATAACCCTGACATCATTCGCGATCGCTACACTGAAATGGACATTCCTTCGCGAGCCAAAGTTAGGCAAGGAAAGAATTGTTGCATTTCTTGTTCGAGCTTATCTAAAATTTCATCGTGACCGTCGGGGCTGTGGAGAGAAACCACTAATTGCTTCACCCCCGCATCTTTGGCGAGGGTAATGCTTTGATGCCACAGTTCTCGATCTCTGGCGAGGATTTGTGGGATGTCGGTATATTCTCCGAACTGTTTGGGCGCGTCTAAAATTACTAAATCCGCTTGCCGCGCTAACTTTAAAAAAGCGGAGCGATCGCGCTGGGCTTCATTGTCGTTTTTGGGTTCGTGCAATCGGGTTCCCGTGGCATAAACGGCTGAGCGCCCTTGATAATTGACGCGATAACCCAGGGAGTGATGCTGGTGGTTGAGATACTGCATTTCGATGGCAATATCCCCCACTTTCTGTTTGCCGATGGTGCTGAGGTCGTAAAATTGCATTTTCGACTGCATCACCTGAATCGGAACGGGAAAATTGGGCCCGAGCATTTGCTCGTTCAGGCGTTGTTGAAAAGACGAACCGTTACTCGCTGTTGCGCCGTAAATGTGGAGATGATTGATGGGAATAAAGGCGGGAACAAAAAAGGGAAAGCCTTGAATGCGATCCCAGTGACAGTGGGTAAAAAAGAGGTGAGCTTCTACGGGCATTTGCTTGAGCCAATCCATTCCCATTTGGCGCAAACCCGTCCCGCCATCAAACACCAGATGTTGGTCTCCGACTCGCATTTCGACACAAGCCGTGTTCCCGCCATAGCGTACCGTGTCTTTGCCCGGAGTGGCTATTTGATCTCGAACCCCCCAAAACAGAACTTCAAAGTTCACGAGCGTGGTTTTCCTCCTCCCGGACATGAGTTTGAGACTTTTCAACGTTTGGTGTTGTTGTCTGAATATCTGGTAGCATAGCGAACCTGTGGTTTGTCGGTGCTGACCAGCAATGAACCATTTTTATCAGTCGGCAAGGGCCACAAGTTGGCGTGACGCGGCGATCCTAACTTAAACTCTAATGTCATGGTAACACCTGCGTTATGCCTAACCGTTAAGCGTTCCTTGGTTTCTTTTTACTCGCACCCCATTGCCCATTCGGGAATCTTCCCTTAGGTTTATTTATATTAGCGTGGTTGTGGGCGATCGCTTGTGAGCAACATCACAAATTTAAGACCCGGCTTTAACGCCTTTCTCAATGAGTTGGATCATTTTGGAACCTTCAACCCATTTACCGATTTCGGTTTTCTTGTGTTCGAGATTTTTGTAAGTACGGAAAAACTCGGCAATTTCGTCTAAGCGATGGGGAGCGATGTCTTTGAGAGATTTTATCCCAGTGTAACGGGGATCGTTAATAGGAACGCACAAGAATTTTTCGTCTGGATCGCCGTTGTCGATCATTTCTAAGTACCCTAAAGGCCGTACTGTAATCACGCAACCGGGAAAGGTGGGTTGGTCGATCAGGACTAAGCCATCGAGAGGATCGCCATCGTCGGCTAAGGTATTAGGCACAAAGCCGTAATCATAAGGATATTGCACCGAAGAATACATGACGCGATCGAGGGCGAAAGCGTTTAAATCTTTATCAAATTCGTATTTGTTCTTGCTGCCGGCCGGAATTTCGATCAAAATGTTAAGCAGTCCGGGTTCGGGTTGAGCGGGAATGCGGGTTAAATCCACTGAGGGCGATCTCCTAAATGATTAATGAACAACACCAACCACGATGGGTTAATGAGTGACTTGGTGCAATAGCATTCTACCTGCAAGACTGACTCTGTGAGAAGATGTGAAACGTAATTCTGAATTGACTCTACCTCCCCGGCGATCGGGCTATACTTTACCTGTGTTTGCGGCGGCGGCGGCGATCGCGGCTTATCGTTGTTTGGATGATGAAGCCCCCCCCACTGTGACCCTAGATTTACTCGATCCTCCCCAAACCGTTGAGATTGAGATCGAACAAGGGGCCCGATTGAGTGAAAATCGCGCCCTGGCCATCGCCCGCAGCGATCCGGGGGATAATTTAGACATTACTCGCGATACTCCCATTTGGGTGCAAATCGAGCGTATTCGCCCTGGAACGGGTCAATTCCAGTTACAGGGAGGGGAAGGCTTGGGCAAGCATTTGAATGGCAAGGCGGCGATTTATGGCTATGCTCGGCAATTGTTTGCGGCCAATGTGCAACCCCTGATTGCAGCGACAGAAGACGCGATCGCGACGATTATTTTACCCCAAGGTCGCCAATTGGCTCAACGCACTTCTAATGCGGCGTTTGGCATTGTTGAAGGCTTGTCTTTATTAGGAACAACTGGCATTAGTCAGCCTTTGAGCGCTCCGGGTCAACTCGAAGCCTATCAAGACGAATTAGCCCAAAAAGCGCGAGAATTTGACACTTTAGTTTATTGTATCGGGGAAAATGGCTTAAATTTGGCTCAGAAGATGGGCATCGCGCCACAACGACTGCTCAAAACGGCGAATTGGTTGGGGCCAATGTTGGTAACGGCGGCTCAGTATGAAGTGAAATCCCTGTTGTTATTTGGCTATCACGGCAAATTAATTAAATTAGCCGGGGGCATTTTCCACACCCATCATCATTTAGCAGACGGACGTTTGGAGATTTTGGTCGCCCAAGGTGTTCGCGTGGGATTGGCGGGGGAGTTACTGTCAAGGATGTTAAATTGTGAAACCACCGAAGCGGCTTTAAAACATTTGCGTCAAGTCGATCCCCAGGGCGGCGATCGCCTGTATCAATCTATAGCAGAAACTATCGATCGGCGAGCGCAAGCTTATGTGCAGAAACTGGGCGATCGCACCGTGACAATCGGTTCAGCTTTATTCGATCGCGATCGCCGTTTGATTGTTACCAGTGCTACAGGAACTAAAATCTTGTCCGAATTATGTTAGGATGATTGGAATTATTAATTATTCTTTAGTTGACTCAAAAAAAGCGGGTACGTCCTGATTTTGGGCAACTGAATTTTTCAAGATAGCAGTCCTGTCAATCCCAACATTTAAGTTTTTTCCTTAGACTACTCGGTTTTGTCCGCGATCGCGGCTTAACCCTTCCCACCCTGATGCAACGATGACTCAACCGCATTGTTGTCCTTGGGTAACCTTGTAAACACAATAGATCGCCCTTAGAACGTCAAAAATCCGGAATGACTACCCCAACAGAACAAGTCCGCAACCATCCCGAAACCTTACCCACAGAAGCCCTCAAAGCGAGCATCAATCGCCAAATGATTGTCATTCTTGACTTTGGCTCGCAATATTCCGAACTGATTGCTCGTCGCATTCGCGAAACCCAGGTTTATTCAGAGGTTTTATCTTATCGCACCAGCGCCGAGCAACTGCGCCAACTCAATCCCAAAGGCATTATCCTCTCAGGCGGCCCCAACTCAGTTTATGACAAAAATGCGCCCCAATGCGACCCGGAAATCTGGCAAGTAGGCTTGCCGATTTTAGGGGTATGCTACGGTATGCAACTGATGGTCAAGCAACTCGGTGGTGGCGTAGAACGAGCCAAACGCGCCGAATACGGCAAAGCCGCCCTACACATCGACGACCCCACCGACCTACTCACCAATGTTGATGAAGGCTCAACCATGTGGATGAGTCATGGGGATTCTTGTACCCATCTGCCAGAAGGCTTTACCCGCCTCGCTCATACTGAAAATACCACTTGCGCTGCGATCGCCAACCCTGAAAAAAAGCTCTACGGCGTACAGTTTCACCCGGAAGTGGTGCATTCTGTTTGCGGCCAAGCCTTGATTCGGAACTTTGTTTACCACGTTTGTAACTGCGAACCCACCTGGACCACCGAAGCCTTCGTCGAAGAATCCATCCGGGAAATTCGCGCCAAAGTCGGGGACAAACGGGTACTACTGGCGTTGTCTGGGGGGGTTGACTCCTCGACTCTGGCCTTTTTACTCCATCGGGCCATCGGCGACCAACTCACCTGTATGTTCATCGACCAAGGCTTTATGCGAAAAGGGGAACCCGAACGCCTTGTTGAAATTTTCGATCGTCAATTCCATATTGGCGTTCATTATATTAACGCTCGCGATCGCTTCCTCACAGCAATTGAAGGCGTAACTGACCCAGAAGAAAAACGCCGCCTCATCGGTCACGAATTTATTGCGGTGTTTGAAGCAGAATCCAAACGCCTCGGGCCCTTTGATTACCTCGCCCAAGGAACCCTTTACCCGGATGTGATCGAATCGGCCGATACCAACGTCGATCCTCAAACCGGGGAACGAGTCGCCGTGAAAATCAAAAGCCATCACAACGTTGGCGGCTTACCCGAAGACCTCCGCTTTAAACTGGTCGAACCCCTCCGCAAACTTTTTAAAGATGAAGTGCGGAAACTGGCTCGGTCTATAGCTTTACCTGAAGAAATTGTACGCCGTCATCCCTTCCCCGGCCCGGGTTTGGCAATTCGCATTATCGGCGAAGTGACCGCCGAACGTTTAAATATTCTGCGGGATGCAGATTTTGTCGTGCGCGATGAAATTGCCAAACAAGGAATGTATCACGACTTCTGGCAAGCTTTCGCCGTATTACTGCCCATTCGCAGCGTCGGCGTGATGGGCGACCAACGCACTTATGCTCATCCGGTAGTCTTGCGCTTTGTATCCAGCGAAGATGGCATGACCGCCGATTGGTCTCGCGCTCCCTATGAGTTGTTGGAAACGATTTCTAACCGCATTGTTAATGAGGTTAAAGGGGTTAACCGCGTGGTGTACGATATCACGTCTAAGCCCCCTGGCACGATTGAGTGGGAATAACTTGACAAGTTAGTCCTTACCCCAAACCCCTCTCCCACGGGCGAGGGGTTTATTTTGTGTCGTAAACGGATTCTAAGGCAAGCAGGGCCGCAAGGCCGCGGTTTTGGTAAAGTGTCAGCCAATGCTCTAAACAATCGATCTCGCAACCGATGATTTTAGCAAGTTCGTGCAGGCAGTTCACTCTTTCGATTTTGAGTAAATATAAAGCGACGATGCGATCTTTTAAACTGGGTTGATTGACGTAGTTAAAAAGGTGTTGTAAATCTTGGGCAGTTTCGGTAATGGTGAGCGATCGCGCCACCGACTGTTGTTGTGAAGTTGCACCCAGACAGGTCATAATCAATTCTCCCTTTTTTTGATCGAGTCGAACCTAATAATACTTAATACTCTCGGATCGAGGTTGTAGATTTTACGCAGGATTACAAAATTTTTATGGATGGAGTTGAGGGGCCAAGTCTGGGATGAGATAACAAGACCCCTTTCAGTCACCAAAGTTAAGCGGTGGCCAAACTGGATTTGTAGGCCACCCAACCGCCATGATGAGAAATATCCGGCCAATTATGCTTTTCGATCAGTTCTTGGGGATACAGAAAGGCGGTTAAGACTTCCCCATCTTCGAGTATCACATCACTCGGATACATATTCGGCGGTTCGTTAGCGGCTAAATGATTAAAATCGGTTTCGGTAATGGCGTATACTTCACCGGGAATGGAAATGCCGTTATGTTCGACTTGGTAAATGGCGGGATGCCAGCCATTTTCGGCGGCGTGGAGGCGATACCGGGGTTGGGTATGGGCTTCGCGGACAAACTGGGCATGACCTAAGTTTCCGGCATCGGGTTGGCCGCGGAGGGCAGAACCGCAAATGAAGATATGGCGTAAGTTAGAGGAGTTGGACATAAGATTTGAGGGTTACTGTCAAAGCAAAAAAGGTCTGCCGTAATTGTAGCTGTATTTTGTATTTTGTATACAGTATATAAAGAAGTTTAACCCCATAATAGGGATTGTTTCTGCGGGCAATATCAAAAATCAAGGGATGTTATGACAATAACGACGGTAAACTTAACAGTGAATGGCGATCGCCTGAATCGTAACATTGCTGAACTCGCAGCGATTGGTCAGTTACCCAACGGGGCATCAAGTCGGGTCGCTTTTACCCCAGAAGATGTGCAGGGACGAAAACAAGTCCAGCAATGGATGGAAGAAGCGGGGATGACAACCCGCGTAGATGCCGCCGGAAACCTGATTGGCCGTTATCCCGGTCAAAATAGCGATGTTCCGGCTTTAGCAACGGGGTCGCATATTGACACGGTTCCCGTTGCAGGGCATTTTGATGGCTGTTTGGGGGTACTCGCGGGAATCGAAGTGGTGCGTACCCTCAAGGAACATCATATCTGCTTGCAACATCCCCTAGAAGTGATTGTATTTACAGACGAAGAATCCAGCGTCATCGGGTCGAAAGCCATGGCTGGAGAGGCAAATCCCAACTCCGAAGCTTATCGTCGAGGGGATGGGACAACGATTGAGGATTGTTTAGGGAAAATTGGCGGTGATTGGTCCAAACTGGCAACCGCCCAACGCGATCGCACCGAAATAATTGCCTTTGTCGAGCTTCATGTGGAGCAAGGAGGCGTATTAGAAAGCAAAAATGCTCAAATCGGGGTTGTTCAAGGAATTGTGGGGCAATACCGCTTTTTAGTTAAGATTGCCGGCCGCGCGAATCATGCCGGAACAACCCCCATGGGCGATCGCAAAGATGCCTTAGTGGCCGCGGCCGAAGTTATTTTAGCTGTGAATCGCATCGGTCTCCAACCCCCCGGCAGTCAAGTGGCGACGGTGGGCTATCTTAAAGCCTCTCCCAATGCCTCGAATACGGTCGCAGACAAGGTGGAATTAACCATTGACTTGCGCGACCTCTCTCAATCCCATTTAGAAGCCTTAATCGAGCAAATGCGGCGAGAGTTTGACGCGATCGCGCCAAAAACCAACACCGAGATCGCTATATCCCAAACCCTCCACATCCTCCCGACTCTGGCGACTCCAGCAATCGAAGACGCGATCGAGCAGATTGCCCAACAACTCCATTTAACGTCTTATCGTCTGCCCAGTCGAGCGGGACACGATGCTCAAGAAATCGGACGGTTTGCAGACATGGGGATGATTTTTGTCCCCAGTCGCAACGGTATTAGTCATTCAGGGGACGAGTACACGTCTCCCGAAGAATGCACCCAAGGCACGAATGTTTTACTTCAGACTTTTTTGATGTTAGACCGGCTTTATTCAGTCATCAGTTAACAGTCATCAATCATCAGTGACCAGCGCTTAAGGGGCAGTCGGCAGTCGGCAATCGGCTTGTAGGGGCGATCTTTTCCCCGCCCAATGACAAATGACTAATGACCAATGACCAACTTGGTATGATGGAATTTTAGGTATGAAACTCGGTACATTTTCAGTCTTCGCGATCGCGTTTGGGGCAATTACGGCAACTCCCCTTGCCGCTAACGAACACATCTCTCCCAATGGCGTAAGAACCCTCTCTCCCGAAGGCGGCATTATTCCTACTGCAACTTGGAGCTTAGGCACGCGAGCCGGTGATTTTGTCTTTGTTGCGGGGATGCGCGGAATTGACCCAGAAACCAATATGCTCGTACCGGATGAAGAAGGACGGGTGCGGCAGGCATTCTTGAATATGCAGCTTATCGCAGAATCGGAAGGAGCTACCCTGCAAGATGCCGTGCGCTTGGTGGTCTATGTGACTGATATGTATCGCTATCGCCCGATAGTCAACCAAATTCAGGAAGAACTTTGGGGAGATGGTCCTTACCCGCCTCGCACAATTATCGAAGTGGATCGTCTCAATCAGGATGATATTGTTGAAGTAGAAGGCACTTTTTACCAAGAGTTCTGGGTCTAAAGCCCCGTCCTTTAAGGACGGCTTTGTGCTAAACTGTCAACTAAGTACGGTCGGGCAGATCGGAACAATGCTCGTCGAGGGTAAAGAGATCGGGGCTAATACTTCGGTATCAGCTAGACTCTCCCAATGAAGCGAGAATCCCCGCTCCTTAAGGGCGGGGAGTTGTCAAGCCCCCGTGGAAAACTAATTGATTCTCGACTTCCACTCGAAAGAAACGACACTGAAAATGCGAGCTGGTTTTGACTCGTTATTAGTCCTCACCCCAAACTTCTTTCCCACTCAGAGATTATTATTCATCAAAAAAAAGGACGCGATCGTTCGATCGCGTCTTTTGAATTAATGCAATGATTTGAAAGGATTAAGAAAGAGAGATAATTGCTTTTATTGGTTTTCAAAGTTAGGGGACTTAGAACAAGCCTAACCAGTGGAAAAAGCCTTGTCCTGTGGTTAATTCGATGATTAACGCACCGAGGAAACCAAGCATGGCTAGACGGCCGTTCCAAATTTCTGCACTAGGGTTAGAACCGAATTGGAATTTCGTGGCAAATTCACCGTATTTGCGGTCGGCTTGTTGATCGTAAAAGTTGGTTTGTGTGTTTTCCATGAGTTAAAACCTCGTATTAATTTAAGTTCCTTTGTAAACAAATATAAACTAACTTGACAACCAATACACTCTACCATTAGAGGTAAATCTAAATTTTTTGAAGTTTAAATTTTGTCTGCCAACCTGATTTGAATGAAGGGGCGCGATCGCATTACAAAAAGAGCCAGAAAATTGCAACACCAGATTGAAGTTTATTACAATTAAATCGATACAAATTTGGTATAAAATCATGCAAAATTTATGGTTTAAAATTCTAATTTTATGTTTATTATTAACGCTAATTCTGTCACCTTTTGCGGGATTTGCTCCCCTACTTCTATTTTTATTGGCAGCCGGGGTTTTATGGA
Source organism: Spirulinaceae cyanobacterium (assembly GCA_046541115.1). Classification (GTDB taxonomy): domain Bacteria; phylum Cyanobacteriota; class Cyanobacteriia; order Cyanobacteriales; family Spirulinaceae; genus Jaaginema. Next base: position 14,062 of record JBKHDX010000040.1, read on the forward strand.
TAGTTCAGTCTATTTTCCAGGTTTTAGTCACCGGAGAACCAACTGAAGAATAATCTGACTCTCGGTGAAACTTGCCTTAACCCACTTATTTTTTAGTCCAGGTCGTCGGACTTTGCCATATTAGCCCCGGATTGGAAATCCGGGGGCGGGTTAACGGGATAGGCGGTATATTTAAACCGGATTTAGTATCACTCCTCGAACAGGAGTGATTATGCTAAAAAGCAAAAAACCCCGATCGAAATCGGGGCATTCACAAAGAGATTTAGATTAAAGGTAACGCCGACCGATTAAACTGTGGCGGCTTCACGATTTTTCGACCAAATGCCGTTTTCATCTTCGATGTATTCTTGATGAATTTTGTCCCAAGCAGCTTTTTCTGCCTGCATTTCATCGTCAGTTTCATCGAGAGTCGCGTTGTATTGCTTGATAAAAGCTTGTTGCGCGTCTTCAGACAAGTGGGTACGAATTTCTGGAGACAAGTCATCAGGACTGCCACAACGACCGGGACAAGGCCGCGGTAACGTCATATCGCTAACGTGGACTTCCTCGCCTCCTGCACTTTCGACGAGCATTTGCAACTCGCCAGAACGATTCGCGGGGACTTCTGCCATGACCAGAAATTCACCGGCTTTGAGGCGAGTTTCGTACACCGTCGCTTTATCTTCGGGCATTCCCAGGGTAGATAAAGCGCTGGCTAAACCGGCCCCGGCGCTTCCGGCTAAAGCCCCTGTGGCCGCACCGAGAAGTACAGCCCCAATCGGCCCGGCGGCGACAACAGAACCCACAAAGGGAATGAATAACACGCCGACTCCGGTTAATAAGCTCAAAAGCGAGCCAAACAACGAGCCAAACAGCGCTCCGGTACGCAATCCGCCTAAAATCACATCTCGCTTGGTGATAAAGCCGGAAATGCGCGTTTGCGACTCGAAGTTACGCCCCAGCACAGAAATATGGTCTTGGGGAACATCGCGGTCGAGGAGACGACGCACGACGTTATCAACTTCTTGTTGTTGTTTAAAAACGGCACTAATGGTGCGTTCTGCTTGATAATTGTTGTTATTATTGTCTGCCATAGATTAAAATTTTTATTTATGAACCTGCACTAACGCCAATGGAATTCGAGGCACGTTCGCCACTGGGTTCAAAGCTTTCACCTTCGATGAAGGAACGCAGCATCCAAGCCATTTCTTCGTGTTCTTCGATCAAACCGTTGATGAAGTCTTGGGTGGCAGGATCGTTAAAGTCTTTTTCGACTTTGTGGGAATGGTCGCGCAAATTGCGGATGACTTGTTCGTGGTCGGTCATTAAGCGTCGCACCATTTCTTTAGCGCTCGGCAAGTCGTTAGAATGCTCTTTCAGGGAAGCGTTTTTGAGAAAAGCTTCTGCGGTGCCGAGGGGATAACCACCTAAAGCCCGAATGCGCTCGGCCACTGCGTCAATGCTAATGGTCAGGGCTTCGTATTGTTCTTCCCAGAGGTGGTGTAAGGTGCGGAATTGCGGCCCGACGACATCCCAGTGGTATTTTTTGGTTTTAATCACCAACAAATATAAATCGGCAAGGTCTTGATTGAGTAAGTCAATCACGCCTTGGCGTTGTTCGTCGGTTAAACCAATATTAATCTTAGGTACCATATATTTTTTAGTTTGCGATTGTTATCTACATTTACATTTCTACATAGATGCGCGATCGCAAACATCCCCCAAGTGAGGGAGGATTGGCAGTGCGCCCCCAATTTCATCTAACTTGGGGAATAGGTCGATGGTATTTTCTGAGAAATTTTGGCTTTAGCCTGTATAAACGTTACCCAATTGCGCTTCTGCGGCTTTAGGATCGGTCTGACGGGCCCAGGCTTGGTAATCGGCAAGTAACTGTGTTTTGAGGCGTTGTTTGATGCGCTGTAAGACGCTCTTGAGAATGCGGTTTCCGGTCATTTCCAACAGGTGCTGAGGGGTCAACCACAACAACGGTGGTAATTCGACTTTGACTTTGAGATCGGCTTGACCTTCGAGGAGGGTTTGATTGTCGCGGGTTACAGGAGTCAGTTGCCCTTGCACTTGGAGTTTAAAGCGTTTATTAATATATTCAATGCCTTTAATTTCGCAAGCTTCTGATTTTAATTTGACAGTGCCATCAGGACTCGACCAGACTTTTAAGTTGACTGTGGGTTGAAAGTGATAGGTATCCATAAAGTTAATTTCACGCATCTGTACCCGATAGCGCGTATCAGACAGTTGTTTCATTAACTTGGGGTCTGCGATCGCGCTCGCGAGGCGTTGGGGTTGGCGCAGATAATGTTGAATGGGGATACTTTCTTCAGACACCGGAATAGCGACGGATTCTGAAGCTGTAAATATAACGTTTTTCATATTAAAAATTTTTGTAAATTACGTTTGATGTATTCACTTTACATTTTCTTAAACTTTTAAGCAATCAGCATGAGGAAATTACGGTGAGCCTAGGGAGGATATCCGATCTTGTCTTGGTGAGATCGTTACAACATGTCAAAGCGAGCGATCGCGTGTATCCTGATTCGAGAGTAAGGCGATCGCGACTTGAATCCCCTTTGGCTATACGGCTACGCTGCCTTGCTTGGATTTGAAAAAGGGGCAATATTATTCAAATCAATTTTGTTACAAATCTTATTGCTTATTGGTAATTATTGTTCAATCGTCAAATCTTAATTTTAAATATAATAATATACATTATTCATTGTAAATTGTCAATTATATATTGCCCTATAGCCAATTACCCACGAGGACAAAAGCCGCCCAAAAATAGGGGTCATAAAAGCGATCGCTCTGTAATAATTGCAATTGGGCTTGCCGTAGGGCTTCGGCTTTGGTGGCGTTGGTCTGGACAAATTCTTGGTAAAAGCGCACCATTAACTCTGCGGTAGCTGCGTCATTCACCGACCACAAGGAAGCGAGGGTACTGCGGGCCCCAGCACGAGTGGCAACTCCGGCTAAACCTAGCATAGCCCGGTCGTCCCCGGTGGCAGTTTGACAAGCACTCAAGATCAGTAGCTCAATGGGCTGTTTTTGGCGAGTATCCGCGCTGAGAAGGGCGTTTAACTCGTTGGGGTTTAGTTGGCCGTCCCAGGTCAAAATAAAGGTATCTTCGACCGAGGAACTAAACTGGCCGTGGGTTGCGAGGTGAACAATGGGAGTCGGAGAGGCTTTGACTAATTGGCTAAAGTTGGCTTTCGTAAATTCCTCGTTGAGTAACACCCGCGCAGAGATTTTTTGTTGCAGTTGTTGCAATTCGGTTTCGACGTTGGGAAGGGCAGAAAAACCTCTTTTGGCTTCGCTGAGTCCGGCGACTAAAGCGCTGAGTTGGTCGCGCTTAATGGGTTTGGGGTCGAGGAGTTGCAAGCCAGGGGAGAGGGCGATCGCGTAGTTTTCGACCAGGTATTGCTGACCGTCGTTTAAGATCGCCATGGGGATGTTGCGTAACAAGCCATCAAGGACGAAAACCAGGGTTTCGGTGTTGTGGCGTTCGATGTCTGCGATCGCGGGGCGTACAATCCAATCATACAGGTCTTGGGTGGCTTTTTGCCAATCAAATTGGGCGGTTTCGGGGTTGCGAGCGCGGACGGATATCATGGAGCGACTGGGGTTTTCGCTGTTTTGAAGGGCAGCATTAATAATGTCTGAGCGACTGCTACGATTACCAAAGATATCGAGGCCGAGAGCGCGACTTAAGCCTGTGACGGTGGTGTTGATTTGGTCGGGAGTGACCGGGACGCTGTATTGTTGTAGGGGTTGACCGGGAATGGCGAGAATGGTGGCGAGGCGATCGCCTAAAATGATGGTGTAGAGGACGGTGCTCTCGCTGTCGAGTTGGTCGATTTGTACGCTCCCAACGTTGGTACAGGCTTCCCGGAAGTAATTATCCAATTCTGCTAATTGCAGGGCTTCTAGGGCTTGTCTGGCTCGTTGTAGCTCGTTTTGTGTAGGGTTAGGGGAACTCAGGAGCAGGTCAACGTATTGGCGATAAATCGGTTCGACGCGATCGCGAAAAGAATATTGTAGCTCGGAACTGACGGCAACGAGATCGCCCCGCAAATCCTGTAAGGTTTGCACAGATTGATTATAAGCGGCAATGGCGCTGGTGCGATCGCCTTGAATAGCTAAAAGTTGCCCCAATTGCCATTGATTTTGATAAGCAATTTCGGGGGCATTTATACCTTGAGTTAATAATATACTTTGTTGCAGCAGTTGGAGGGCTTCTGAGTTACGATTGTTTTGGCGATATAGTTGACTTAAACTTTGAAGTCCATAAGCTTGCCCTCGATTATCTTGGCGCGTCTTTGCGTCTTGAATTGCGGTTGCGAGAAGTTGAGCAATTTCGGTTTGAGAAATTAAAGTTTTGAGGTTTTCTGAGCCTAATTCTAGTAAGTTTTGAGCAAAATTAATGCGAGCATAAATAGCGTTACGACTCGCAGAAATATTGTCTAAATTGGGCTTAATTAACTCAATTAAGGTTAAAGCAGATTCTATTCTTTGGGTTGTAATCAGTAAATCGAGTTCGTTGAGTTGGGCTTGTATTTGTAATTCTGGCGAGGGGGCTTGTGCGGCAGCCCAACGATAATAAAGTAGGGCATTTTCGGTGTTGTCTTCTTGCAATCTGGCGGTATTTCCCAGACTATTATACGCCAGCGCGATCGCTTCTCGATTCGATAACTTTTGGGCAATTTCTAGACTTTCTTGTAAGACTTCCATAGAATCTTCTAAATCGCCCGCAGCCCGCAAAACATCCCCAAAACTTTGCAAAGCTTTGGCTTTAATTAAGTTATCAGGATATTTATTCAAACGGCTTCTGAGTTCGTCTAGATTGCGTTGGGCTTCGCGATACAATCCCAATCCTTGTAAGGCTTCGGTTTGATTAATTTGGCTGCGGAGTAACCCGTTTATGTCGTTTAGATTTTGATAAATATTAGCGGCTTGTTTCCAAGTATCCAAGGCGGTTTGGGTGTCTCCTTGACTGAGTTGAATTTGTCCTTGTACATCTAAGCTTTGAGCAAGTGCTTGTTGGGTTTCCGGTATTCCTTCGAGTTGGGTTAATAGGTCTAAACTCTGGAAAATGGCGGTTTCTGCTAAGTTAATTTGGTCGGTTTGATGATAAACTAAGGAAAGATTGCGGAGTGCGATCGCTTGCGTGAAAATATTATCTTCTATTGCGGCTTGGTTGATGGCATTTTGTAATAATTCGATGGCGTTTTCATACCGCCCGGCTTCATATTCTTGTTGTGCCGTCGCGATTAAATTGGTATTGTTTTGAGCCAGAAATAGAGATTCAGTTTTCGGGCTTGAGAATTGAGTAGTTGCTACTTCAGGACAAGCTAGATTTGTTGAAAAACAAACTGTGTCAAAAGCAATTGCTTGCGGTAAAAAGTTATCCGATTCTTGTATTTTTGATTGAACAGCTTGCGCCGAAAACGTCAATATAAATGCGATTAGAAATAAGCTCAAAAAAGGTTTAATTTTCATAAGGTAAACTCACACCTGGTTTTTCTGGAAAAAAATTGATTATACTAAAGAGTAGGGTGGGCAATGCCCACCATTCTTGACTTTTAGCTTCAACGCTGTAGTATTTCCATTTCAAAGATGAACTCAAACAGAGGTTTTTTTCATCATATTTGATTGTAGAATTGACGCGAAGCCTCGTCTTTGTGTCCCTTGGTAGAACAAAGGAACGAGATTAAAACTTGTGGCTGGTTCTTAATCTACATCCTTTTAAAACTTCTAGAAAAAGTTATATTGAATCGAAAAATATAAACCATTTTCCTGCCAAGTATCCTTATTCACATTGACCTCTACTAAGGGGATTCCCCAATCTAAACGCGCGTTAAAATTTTGACCAATTCCTAACAACAAACCCAACCCAACTGAACTAATAGTTGGGTCTTCAATGTCAATCGTATTGATTCCATTCGTCCAAACTGTAGCAAAATCAAAGAAAGGCGTAACTTGCAGCAGCAAATCCGCCTCTGGCATTCTTAACACGGGAATGCGGGCTTCAGCCGAGAGAAATAAGCCATTACCCGCTAATAAAAAGTCTTGGCGATAGCCCCTAACCGTGAGTGCGCCCCCCGCGCTAAACTGTTCGAGGGAGAGTAGGGTGCGATCGCTCACTTGTAAATCTGACCGCAACAGAAGTAAAGTATCAGGGGCAAGTAAACGCAGATATTGCACTTGACCGCGCCAACCGAAGTAGTTACTATCCGGGTCGGGTTCTGGGTTTACCGTCGCATTGAGCCAGTCTACCCCAAAATTAAATTGCGATCGCGCCGCGAAAACATCATTTTGACTGCGAATGGTGTACTCTTGAAAAAAGCGCAGTACCGTCGAAATCGTCTCGCCTTCGGCATCTGCACCGGGAGACAAAGGAAAACCGCCAATATCGAAGATTCCCAACTCAGAACGAGAATTTTGGCGACCAATGGTTACCCCAACCGCAAATTCTTCTTGAGGGGTTTGTAGAAATGGTTGACTTAGGGTGAGTTCGTAACTGCTGGTACGGGTTTTGATATCGAGAATTTCAAAACGTTCCTCGATAATGCGGCTGAGACTGTGACGATAAGCAAAACTCAGGGTGCCGTTATAAGGATTAATGGGAACGGTATAACTCAGAGAATCAATGCCATTACTCCCATCGGTGTTGCTGAAGCTAAAATAAAGGCGATCGCCTAAACCTAAAACGTTATTATTCGCTATCTCTACTTTACGACGAAAACTGCCAATACTGGGCGATCGCTGATTGTCAATGGTAATTGTCCCTTCCCAAGGATTTGCTTCTTCAACTTGCAGGGTCAGAATACTCAATCCCGGTTGCGAACCCGCAGCTAACTCTGCATTCAAACGCTCAATTAACGGGTCGAGTTGCAACAATTGTAAAGCATTGAGCAGGGATTCTTGTTCTAGGGGCGGTTGCGTCGCCACCCCAACGCGACTGCGAACATAACCCGGTCGCAGACGATTTAACCCCAACACGCGGATATCTTCGAGTCTACCTTCAATCACCTCAATCCGCACAACACCCCCTTCTAGAGTTTGCGGGGGAAGATAGGCTCCTGATGTAATATAACCGCGATCGCGATAATAATCAGTAACAATCTGCTGGACTTCCAACAACTGGGCAAAACTAATCGGACGATTTACATAATCTTGCAGCAATTGCGACAACTCAGCCTGAGAAAACACCGTACTCCCCACAATCTCAAACTGTTCGACGACAATCGTTCCCGGTACATCCGGGGGTTGAGTGTCTGGGGTGGGTGTTTCGGTGGGAGTTCTGAGTAAATCCTCTAACGGGGGTAAGGGTTCTTCGGGGAGAGTTGGCGGTTCTTCAGGAATCACGGGGTCAGGAAAACTGGGGACTTGTCCCAACACCGGGGATGCGAGTAACAACAGGGAAAAAAGGGCTAAAATCGTTTGAGATGGGGTTTGCCACCGTATATTGCGAATCAGGGATAAAGACAAATGTCGCAAGAACATAACAGTTATTATGTGAATCGTAACAACTGTTATGTTCGGAGTGGTTGACCGAAAATCAGACAAAAGCGGCATTTTGGAAAATGGGTGATTCTGGAATTCAGACATTAGCGGTTTTGACAATCAGGGTGTTGGTAATGAGGGATTGATGCACCTGTAGGATGAAAAGCTGTCGCGACAAGCTCAACTTTGCCATTAGGAGTGACGTGCCAACCTTGAGCTTGCTGAAGGGGTACAGATGAGGCTGTTTCTACCTCTGGACGGGGTTTTACCACCACAGAAGGAACGTTCCCTTCTGGAATGTTGGCCCACTCTACAACCCCCCGCAACGGTGTCAGGGTCTCAAGGGGATTAGAGGGTAAACCGCCACCCCCCACAATCACCAAGGAACTCCCCCCCGCAATTAAACCATCTTCGAGTTCGCACACATCCTGATTGAGTTCTTCGGCGTTAATTCGTTCGATGGGGGCTGGGGGAAGACCACCGAGTGATTCTTCAATGGTGGTATTGCCACTCACCCCAAATTCAGAACTTGCGGTAACATCGCTATTGGGAGTCAAAAGATTAGTATTGCGAAAGCCACGATATAAAGGCGCATCAATCAAAATATTGCCACCTCTACCCCGAAAAGCATTGGCAATAATGTCGCTATCTTCAAATAAATTAGTAAAGACAATTGCCCCGCGAATATTAATATTTCCCCCATTGCCATCATTAAAGGCTTGGGTGCTAATATTTCCCCCTTCCCACATCACTAAACCGCCCCGTAACGCGAGGGTAATATTAGCATTTTCGCCACTTAAACTCGCAGCAGAAATTGCCCCACCCCGACTAATACCCACCGCATCCGCAATAATTAAAATATTACCGGGACTGCCCAGATTGCCTAAACCGTTTGCCGTAATTACACCGCCGTTAGTCACAAATAAAGTTGGTGTAATAATCAAAATATTACCCGCAGAACCCAATGTACCACGTTCGGAACTGGCTAAAAAACCACTGGCAAAGCCAGAAGAATCCCGTCCAGCAATTAAGATAGAATCGGAAGTCACAACCCGAATATCTCCCCCCACACCAACTCCGGCTTGATTTCTACCGTCGCTACGAATAATTCCCGATAAAACTTGCGCTCCATCGATTAAAGAAAGCGCACTTGCTGTAATATCAATATCTCCCCCAATCCCGAACGCACCACTTTCGACAATTGTGCGGATTTGGCTGTTTCTTAAATCCACATCTCCCGTCGCAAAAATTTCAATTTTGCCCCCCTGGGTTGGGTCATTCAAATCGGGAACAAAACTGGCAACGTTGCCCAGTAAATTACTATCGAGCATGGATAATGAGTCTGTTCTTATGCGAATCAGACCCCCGCTACCAATGGCATTATTCCCTACATTACTAGCAACTCTAGAATTCACTAAAGAAATTTGACCATTTTCGGTTTCTAGTAATACTCGACCTGCGTCACCTCTGGTATTTGTAAAAGTATCAAGATTAGAGCTAGTAAGCGCGATCGCGTCAATTGCTCGTAAATATATGTCGCCAGAGTCTAGGTTTACGCCCGTCGGGTTCAGGTCATTGTTGCTAGTGAAGGTGCTATTGTTAATTGTAATATTACGAGTTTGAACGGTATTATCTAAACCAGTGCCGGAAAATTGACCGATAAAAATTCGTCCGCGATGACCGTTACTAAAGACTTGGCTATTGTTTTCTATTAAAACGCGATCGCGCCCTCCAATCAAGACATCTCCAGCATAACCCGAACCGAAATTACTGGCACTAATAATAGAATTGTTAATATTAACCGAGCCTTGGGTTGCTCGAATTTCTACGGTTGTATAATCCTGGGGAGTCGGATTACTCGGACGGTTATTGTTATTACTGCGAGCGCGAATTTGGCTATTGGTTAACGTAACTTGTTGCACCGCATTCAAGCTCACATTACCCGCTTGCGATACAGCGTTATCTCCGGTAACAATTTGACTGCCAGAATTTAGAGCAATTGAGCCTCCCGCATTTAAAATTACATCGCCGCCATTAGTTTGAATAACCTGATTAACCGCAATATTATTCCCCGCATTCGCCGTTAATCCGACTCTCGCGGTGGTTATATTAATCGGTGCATTAAAGGTAATATTATTACTGGCATCCAGTTGATAGTTTGTGGTCGCGTTGTTAATCAAATTGACATCAATTTGATTCGCCCCTGTCGCCCCATCAGTAACTGTTAAATCCGTAGGGTCTAGTAATAGCGTCCCCATCTCTCCTTGGGGGGCGAAAGTCGTCACATCGCCGCGAAAATTGAGGGTATTTAAGCCTGAAACTTCTACAAAACCGCCATCCCCAGAAATCGCCCCACCTTGGGCTTGAATTGTGCCAAGAAACTGCGTATTATTATCCGCCCAAACAATAACTTTCCCCCCATTTCCGGTTAGGGTTGCATCTGCATTCAGCAACGCCCCTTTATCCACAAACGTCTGCGTGGCTGTGGGTATGTCTCCTCCCCCGCGATAATCCCCTCCGACGAGGATTGTACCGCCACCCATGGGGGATGATACGTCTATCATGGCATTATCCAACACCGAGACGCGATCGCCCAACAATTCCACCCGTCCCCCTTCCGCTTGCAGTATCCCGCGATGGGTTACTTCACCGCCGTACAAAGTGAGAGTTTCCCCGGCATCTACCGATAAAGCGCCTCTATTTTCAATGTTGCCCAAATGCTGGCTTAATGCGCTAGAAAATAATGCTCCCGGCTGAATTGCTAGTAATTGCGAGTTATTGATATCCCTAGCGCTAAAAAACGCATCATCTCCCAATTGAATACTATCCGCCGTCGTGCCAACAAATGAGCCACGCACATCTAAACTCGCGTTTTCCCCGAAAATAATCCCATTAGGATTCATTAAAAAAAGATTAGCGTCTCCCATCACCCCCAATCTACCCATAATCGCGGAAGACTGGTTTCCGGTAACGCGAGTGAGGATATTCTCTACCCCTAAGGGATTGTGGAAATAAACGCTGCGTCCCTCCCCCACATTAAACTCGCGGAAACTGTGAAAAAGATTAATATCTCGCGTTGCACCGCCCTCGATAATATCATTTAACCCATCGACGGGCATAACAACCGAATTTTCACTCCCCAAAGTATTGTCGGGAATCAGTTGTGCTTTAACAGGCTGAATATTGAGGAATCCACTGAAAACTAAGCTACCCACTCCAAAAACAGATAAATAAAATTGCGGACAAAAAAAACGCAGAATCGGCGCAGACTGCGATAATCTTAGTTGAAACCCTGGTAAAAGCATCATGTCATTAACAATACTAAGGGTAGATACGGAGACATGAGACTTAGCATAACCTAGCTTTTAATGAAAGCCAAGCTTCATTCGCCTGCAAATTCTCGTAAATTCCGTGTATTCGCGCATAAATTGTATGAATAACAATACAATCTCAGATGTTTCAATTAACTTTTAGATGAGTGTGGGCTTTTCTCTGCAAAACGCCGAAATATTGCAATCAATCAGTTTTACCCGTTACTTTGTCCTTTGTTTTTATGAGATGAAAGATTACAGGGAGAGAGAATCATAAATCAGTCCCGACTTTACAAATACAAGGGCTGCGATAATACAATAATAAGCTCGGTCACGACAGCAGAAAAACATCTCGCTCGTCACGAAATTATCTAAAGGGGAAATAATTTATGCGACTGTCACAAATGCTACTGGTTACGCTACGGGAAGACTCCGCCGAAGCGGTGATTCCCAGTCACAAACTACTGCTGCGGGCAGGCTACATTCGCCGGATTGGGAGTGGCGTGTATGCGTATTTACCCCTAATGTGGCGGGTGTTGCAGAAAGTTTCCCAGATTGTCCGCGAAGAAATGAATGCGACTGGGGCCCAAGAATGCCTTTTACCGCAACTGCAACCCTCGGAATTATGGCAAGAATCCGGGCGTTGGGATACTTATACTAAAGCTGAAGGCATTATGTTTGCTTTTGCTGACCGTCAGGGGCGGAATGTGGCCATGGGGCCGACTCACGAAGAAGTTATTACCGCGATCGCGCGGGATATGGTACGCTCTTACCGTCAACTCCCGTTACATCTCTATCAAATTCAAAATAAATTCCGCGACGAAATCCGCCCCCGCTTCGGTTTGTTACGGGGTCGCGAGTTTATTATGAAAGACGGCTATTCCTTCCACACCGACGCAGAAAGCCTCAAAAAAACCTATCAAGACATGGATAAGGCGTATCGGCGGATGCTAGAGCGAGCAGGAGCGGAATATCGCGCCGTAGAAGCCGATTCTGGCGCAATTGGCGGGTCGGGGTCGCAAGAATTTATGGTGTTGGCGGATGCAGGGGAAGATGAAGTCCTCTACACCGAAGACGGTAAATATGCAGCCAACGTGGAAAAAGCCGTTTCCCTTCCTCCCGACGCAGAGGCTTCTCCTTTCAGTCAATATGAGAAGCGGGAAACTCCCAACACCCCCACCATTGAGTCTCTGGCCAAATTCCTCAAATGTCCGCCCACCGCGATTGTTAAAAATGTGCTGTATGAAGCCATTTATGACAATAACAAAGCAGTTTTAGTCATAGTGAGCATTCGCGGCGACCAGGATGTGAATGAGGTCAAATTACAAAACGAGATGGCGAAAATCGCCTCTCAATTCGACGCAAAAGGACTCCTCGCGTTAACTGTCCCTGACCCAGAAGCCCAGAAAAAATGGGCCGCGAAACCCCTCCCCCTCGGCTATATGGGGCCGGATTTGAGCGATGACTTTATTTCTGGGAAAGAGATTCATCCCCAGTTTGTCCGCATGGTAGACGAAACCGCCGTCAACCTCGAAAACTTCGTGACGGGGGCCAATGAAACCGATTATCACGTTGTTGGGGCGAATTGGGAGAAAGATTTTAAAAAGCCGGAAATTGTGGTAGATGTAAGAACAGCAATGGTGGGCGATCGCGCCGTCCACGACAACAGCCAAACCCTACAAACTGCCAGAGGTATCGAAGTCGGCCATATCTTCCAACTGGGGACAAAATACTCCGAAGCGATGGGTGCGACCTACACCAACGAAAACGGCGAAGAAGTCCCTCTGGTGATGGGTTGTTATGGTGTCGGAGTCTCCCGTCTGGCCCAAGCGGTAGTGGAGCAGTCTCACGATAAAGATGGTATCATTTGGCCGGTCGCGATCGCGCCTTATCATGTCATTATCGTCGTCCCCAACATTTCCGACGAGAAGGCGATGAATGCGGCTCAAAGCCTCTACGATGAGTTAAACGCCCTCGGTATCGAAACCCTCCTCGACGACCGCGACGAGCGAGCAGGAGTTAAATTTAAAGATGCCGATTTACTCGGTATTCCTTATCGTATCGTAACCGGGCGATCGCTCAAACAAGGCAAGGTTGAAGT
>JBKHDX010000041.1:0-26899 GCA_046541115.1 Spirulinaceae cyanobacterium
TACTTCTTTTTATATTTTGACGCAGTTTAGGCAAAAGTGTCAATTTACTTGGGTCTTAAGCAGTCATCAGCATCTAAGGGGTTTCTCGGCAATCGGCAATCGGCAATCGGGGGGAGTGGGGATGTAAGCCCCTCCAAAGGGGGTCAGAAACTTCTTTCTACAGGGCAGACTCTAGAAAAAGGCTAAAAGCTAGACGCTTATAAGCATTACAGCGCAAAAAATGAAATTAACGTTTCGCGCGAGAGTCATCAGTAATCGCCTCATCAGTTTTGGGCAGTAGGCAAGTGACCAACAACCAACACCCCTGTCAAGGTGATAATCTGTATAACTCTTGCTGGCGATCGGGTCGGTTTTTGAAGTTAGCTGGTTTATATCAAAGTTGTATTGGGGGGACTAGCCCCCCCAAACCCCCCCACTGGGGGCAAGACGTTGCCCCCAGACCCCCTGCGTAAGGGCGCATGGGGGCCACAAGTAAGTCACTTAACGTAAGTAAGAATGAGGTTTTTAGCGATTTCTGTACACCTTGACAGGGCTGCCAATAACCAATAACCAATAACCAACTTACTGCTCGACGATGACTCTAGCGCCCATTTCGATTTGCTCGAACATCGCCACAACGTCTTTGTTGTACATCCGCACGCAACCGTTAGAAGCCGCACGACCAATGGAAGACACTGTAGGCGTGCCGTGAAAGCCGATAATACCGTTAGACATCTCGGCAAAACCAATCCAGCGTAAACCGAGGGCGCTGTTGGGGCCGGGTTCTTTAATTTCTCCAGTCCAGGGACTTTGCCACACCGGGTCTTCAATCATTTGAAAGACTTGAAACTCTCCCGTGGGTGTGGGGGTTTGAGCCGTTCCAATGGCGACGGGATAACTCGCGAGGACTTCATCACCTTGGTAAACATATACCCGACGTTCCCCTAAACGCAAAACTAAATAAGTTTCGCTTTCGGGGAGATATAACGAAGGCTCTCCCAAGGGGGGAATTTCGGGAAGGTTGGGAGAGGCAAACGCTATGGCTTCAGTCGGTTTAGTTGTTCCAGAAGCGAGGGCGGTTGCTGGACTAAAACCACTGGTTAAAGCAAAAGCACCGACACTAATACAAAAAAGTTGCTTGACCCATGCAGTCATAATGGAACTCCTTACCCAAACGCAAATGAATGAAAGTGAATATACCCATATTTTCAGGATAAGCTTAAAAATCCCTGAAAGTTGGCGATCGCATCTTCTTTCATATTTTAAATAACGTTGGGCTGGAGTAGTTTTCCTGATTTTGTGATGAAGTTTTAACAAAGCTGCGTAAAGTTTTGTTAAAGTGACGGTCGCGATCGCGCAATACGCCAACTCAAGAAAATAGTCGGAATTAAACCCACCACAATAATGGCTAAAGCTGGGGCTGAGGCTTCAATGAGGCGCTCGTCGGCAGCATAGCGATAAACCTGTACCGCCAGGGTATCGAAGTTAAAGGGACGAATGGCATAAGTCGCCGGGAGTTCTTTCATCACATCCACAAACACCAGCATCGCGGCGGTGAGCAAGCCCCCAGACATTAACGGTGCATGGACTTTAATTAGGGTTCTACGGGGGTTGTAACCCAGGCTACGAGCCGCATCATCTAAACTGGGTTTAATCTTGCCTAAACTGGATTCTACGGTGTTAAACGAAACGGTGAGAAAGCGCACCAAATAAGCAAAAATAAGGGCTGCAATCGTACCACTGAGCAATAATCCCGTCGAGAAACCAAAAAGCGATCGCATCAAACCATCAATCCAATTATCCACCCGACCCGCTACCGGTAAAATTGCCACTGCGACCACAGTACCAGGGACAGCATAACCCATAGCTGCTGTGCGAGTTAAAAAGCCCATAATCGAGTTTGGGGTCAGTCGCTGACCGTAAGCCATGACTAAGGCTAGAATCACGGCTAACACGGCGGTAACACTGGCTAAAATTAAGCTGTGTTGGGACAGTTGCCAAAAGTTGCTACCGAGAGTTTTATCAGCGTTGGTAATGGTCATGTGGAGTAATATTCCTATCGGCAGCAAGAAACCGAGCAAAATAGGAATAAAACAACTCAAACTCGCTAAAATGCCCCGCCAACCCGTGAGATGATAAGTGCTGAGGGTTTGTTGGTTACTGGAGTTTTGATAATATTGGGCTTGTCGGCGCGATTGTCGCTCTAAAATAATCAAAGCAAAGACAAAAATCAGCAAACAAGCCGCCATCTGGTAAGAGCCGATTTGGTATTCTCCCCCTTGAGCAAACCAGCGATAAATCCCTACAGTAAAGGTGGGAATGCCGAAAAAATCCACCGTCCCAAAATCGCTGAGGGCTTCCATTAAAGCCAAAGAAACCCCTACTGTAATCGCCGGTCGCGCCAAGGGGAGGGCCACTTTGCGAAAGCTCTGCCAAGGATTACAACCGAGGGAGCGGCTGGCTTCAAGGGTGCAGGCTCCTTGTTCGAGAAAGGCAACGCGAGCTAACAGGTACACATAGGGATACAGTACCAAAATCAGCATCGCGATCGCGCCCCCCATGGAGCGAATATTGGGAAACCAGTAATCTTGTATGGTTTGCCAGCCAAAAAGCTGTCGTAACCCCCTTTGTACGGGGCCGTAGTATTCTAGAAGTTCGGTATAGATATAAGCTAATAAATAAGCTGGAGCCGCTAGAGGCAGTAGTAACGACCATTCAAAGGTTTTGCAGCCGCGAAAACGACACATGGTTACCAACCAGGCGTTAATCGTCCCCATGGCGAAAACGCCGATACCCACCCCAACTGATAAAATTAATGAATTGATAATATATCCTGGTAACACCGTGGCAATGAGATGTTGCCAAGTGCTTCCCGCATAAGCGAAAAAGCTGCTCATGACAATAACAATCGGGGTGGCAATAATCGCCGCGATCGCCCCGACCATCAGAATCCAAGCATTTATTTTTAATAGGGGCTTTCCTGCCGTCGTGAAATATTTAAAAGAAAAAGCGGACAATTTGCCTTTAACTCCACAAAGTTTATCTCAAAATTGATGAGAATTTCTTGCAGAAACTACTTTACTATAAATTGAAGATTTAATCGAGACAGCCAAAATAAAATCGCCATGAATCCTGAGTCTTCAATCATCTTGCAGCTTGAAAACATAACCAAACAGTTTTCGTCGCAAACTGTGGCGGTGGATAAGATTAATTTGAAATTACATTGTGGCGATTTATTGGGGCTTTTGGGCCCGTCTGGTTGCGGCAAAACCACGTTACTGCGCTTGATTGCAGGCTTCGAGCAACCCCATTCTGGCTCAATTCTCATTGACGGGCAGATGGCAGTAGGCAAAAAAGGCTGGATTCCGCCTGAAAAGCGAGGTATAGGGATGGTTTTCCAAGATTATGCTTTATTTCCCCATCTCACCGTTGGGGATAATATTGCGTTTGGCTTGCGGAATACAGACCCGAAATTGAGCGATGCTGACCTCAAAAAGCGCGTTGAAGAAGCCCTAACCTTAGTGGGATTAGCGGGGCTGCAAAAACGCTATCCTCACCAACTGTCCGGGGGACAACAGCAGCGCGTCGCCTTAGCCAGAGCGCTTGCACCCCGTCCTGCCTTGGTTTTGCTCGATGAACCCCTGAGTAACTTAGATGTACAGGTGCGGTTGCGCTTGCGTCAAGAATTGCGGGATATTCTCAAAGCCGCAGGTGCTTCGGCTATTTTCGTCACCCACGACCAAGAAGAAGCCCTCTCGGTGTCCGATTGGGTGGCGGTGATGCGATTGGGCAAAATTGAGCAATTCGGCACGCCAGAGACGATTTATCGCGAGCCTGCGTCAAGGTTTGTGGCGGAGTTCGTCACCCAAGCTAACTTTATTATCGCCGATCGCGTCGGGGATATTTGGAAAACCGAAATCGGTCGTTTTAAGCTCAATCTGAATACAGAAAGCGATCGCGTGGTGGTGATGATTCGTCAAGAAGACTTGAACTTGCAACCAGATGAAAGCAGTAATATTATTATTCGCGATCGCCAATTTCTCGGTCGCGAACATCGTTACTGCTTGCAAACCCCATCAGGACAAGAAATCATCGCCCTGAATAATACAACAAATCCCTTGCCGGTGGGTTGTAAAGTCAAAGTCGCGATCGCTCCATCGAGTTTGCGATCGTTTCCGTTGTAACCCAAGGAAAAGTTGCAGTTGTAGGTTGGGTTGAAGGACGAAACCCAACAAAGATAAGGGCTTACTACAAACAGCTTTATGCGCGGCGGGTTAGCCAACTTCTAAACTCGCGCAACAACGCATTTTCCCCCATTGAGCCGCGACGCTGCAAAAACTGAAGTAAATCCGACTTGGTTAACACAGACAACACCTGAGAGCGCTCCTGTATTTCGTAAACACCCCCCCGCAGCACATAAATGGTTAAATCCTGGTTATCAAATCGCCAGACCTCGGCAATCCCAAGGGCAGCATAAATACTCAAACGGTCGAGGGAACTACTGGTAATGTCAATTTCTATAGCTAAGTCAGGTGGGGGGTCAACGTTGAGATCAAAACTTAGCTGGCCGCGCACCACAGCTTCTTGGGTAATGTAGTAACATTCGTCAGGTTCGAGTCCCCGTTGTAAATCTTCTCGACTCCAGGTTGCAGATCCCAAACTGTAAATTTCTATCCCTAAAACCTCGGTGGTGGTTTCCACGATGCGTCCTAACAAACGTTTGGTGACTTCATGTTCGGGTAAAGGAGTCATGATTTCCAGTTGACCGCGATCGTAAGTTAAACGTTTACCAGCAGTTTGTGCGAGGTCTAACACCAGGGCTTGATAAGTTTGCCAGCGAATATTAGACAGGATGGTGCGGTTTATCGGGGGAGAGAGGGTGGGTGAGACGGTCATAATTGTTCGACGTAAAAATGGCATTGCTCCCGAAGCGGACAATCCGTACAGCGCGGCTTTCTGGCGGTACAAACAAGCGCCCCCAAGTCCAGTAGCGTCAGATTCCACCGATCTGTATTGACATCGGGAGCGGCTTTTTCTGCTGCTTGCCATAATAACCGACAACGAGATTTGACGCGATCGCCCTCGAAACCAAAAAAACGCTCCAAAATCCGCGCAACGTTCGTATCAAGTACCGCAGCAGGCTCAGAAAACGCATTCGCGAGGATTGCCCTAGCCGAATATTTGCCGATTCCGGGTAATTGCAGCAAGCGCTTTTCTGAATTGGGAATTTTGCCCCCATCTTGTTCTAGGATAATGCCCGCAGCTTGACACAAACGCTCGGCTCGGAAAAACAACCCCAAAGGCTGCAAGAGACTGGCGACTTCTTCGACATTGGCTGCGACTAGAGTTTCGAGGGTAGGATAACGATTGAGGAAAGCTTCGTAGACAGGAACAACCGCCGCCGCATCGGTTTTTTGTAGCAGGGATTCAGCCACAAAGATATGATAAGGATCGGTTGTTCTGCGCCAAGGAAAGTCCCGCAAGTTCTGAACAGCCCAAGCCCTAAGTTGACTGCGAAACCAAGCAATTTTGGCGGGTTTTAGGAATTTATTCGCGTCTTTGGGTTTAGTCGTTGCGTCGGTCATAAGTTTTCAAGCTGAATAAACTATGGGACATTTAGAAACAAGATAAACCATTATGGAAAAAATGAAATTTCATGAAGTGCTAGAAATTGCAGAATCTTTATCAGAAACTGAGCAAAATGATTTAGTAGAAATTCTCCAAAAAAGATTAGCTCAAAAGCGTCGCCAAGAAATTGCTGTTAACATTGCAGCGGCTCACCGAGAATATGAACTTGGACAGACTGAAACAGTAACAGTTGAGGAATTAATGGCAGACTTGGAAGAATGAATTTAAGAACTGCATCATCTTTCAAACGAGCTTTAAAAACAACAGTTAAAAAGAACTGTTAATTCAACTGAATTAATGATTAAGAACTACTCTAAATCCTTGTTTTGGATGATGTTCGTTCGGATTTGAAAATCCTCGATAACTACATCTTGGCCAACCGGATTGCCACATAGTGTCACCACCACGCCAAACTTTATAACATCCCAACTTTGGACCGGCAGGATTTAAAAGATTTGTGGGATCGTTATTATAGTTATAGTCATCGTCTTGATAAGTGTATAGATTTTCATCAAACCAATCCAAACACCATTCTGCTACATTTTGCCACATATCTAAACATCCGTAAGGACTCGCACGCTCCAGACAATTTCCGACAGGAATTGTAGTTTGAGGAACTGGCTGCCAATCATCAAATTCTTCTGGTTCTTCACTTCCCCAAGGGTAGAGTTGTCCGCATTGTCCTCGACAAGCTTTTTCCCATTGAGCTTCAGTGGGTAATGAATAAGATTTCCCCAAGATAGTTGTAAGCCACTGTGTAAATTCATAAGCATCGAACCAAGAAACATAAGTAACAGGACAAAGCTCATTAGGAGATGCTTCTTCTAATTCTTGAAGAAAATTCCAGTGATAATTAGTTGCTTTCAAAAACTCTTTCCACTGTTCAACGGTCACAGGAGTACGCTGAATTTTGTACGATGACAAGAAAACTTTACGCTCCGGTTCTTCATTTAATTCGGCTTCTAAATCAGTTTCGGTATTTGCTCCCATAATGAAAAAACTTTCTGGAACTTCAACTAAGTCTAAATTCATTTTATCTATTCCCCTCTTTACTAAGTTAGCGTAGGTTGGGCATCACCTACCATCTCTAATTTTAGCTTATTACTAATATTTTAATTTTCAATTGTAGAGCGATATTCAACTATTTTCTGAGTTCGAGAAGTCGGACTTTGTTAGCATTAGCCCCGGATTTTAATCCGCGGGCGGGTTAGCGGGAGAAACGGTAGATCGTGTGCCGAATTTAATATTATTTCGCTTGTAAATCTTAGATAATGAGCTACAAAAGCGATTATAAGCTGTTAAGCACCTACACAGAATTATTTACCTATTCGTTTTCGCTGTAACCCTTTTAAAATAAAGGTTTCGGGATTTGAAAATGGGTAATTAATTTTCTACAAGAACTTACTTTATTTTGATATTTAGAAACATTAATTTGAATTGTATGCTTTCTAACTCTCTTTCTAAACCCTCGTTATCGAAAAAGCTTAAATTCATATCGCGAATACTTTTCATCGACTACCAACGAGTTTGTTCAACAATACCTTGTACGGTTTCGAGGGGGACGCGGTAGAAATATTGGCGTTGGAATTGTTCTTCGGTGACGAGATCGAGAAAGTTTTGAATACTGTTTGTAGTAAGCCCTTTAGGGCTGACATGATTATGTTTAATCTGGATATCTTCGGCGGTAGTAGTAATACTAAAACCCAGATTTTCCAGAGCTTCTAAACCGGCTTCGAGGGTGGGACGACTGAGGTTGAGTTTATCGCACAGTTGCGTCCAAGTGGCGCTTTCTTGAGTACGGATGAGGTATTTGGCGATACCGATGAGAGTCAGCCAAATTTGTTTGGTTTCGCTAGTTTTGGGGTTAGAATAAGCCAGAGCGAGGGGTTTAATTTGTTTGGTGGCGCGATGATAAGCTTGGTGGAGTTGATCCCATTGGGAGGGACAATCGGCGATTAAAATGGAGTTGGGGGGAATTGTTTTTGGGTCTAATTGTTGACCTCGAAAGTCGAGTAATTGCTCTTGTTTTATATTATCTAATTGGTGATTTTCGAGACGCGATCGCACCGCAAGCAACCGCACTTCATAATCTTTGTTGTAGGAATTATAATCCAACTCTACTACCACATCGCAGGGTTCATTTTTAGGAATTTCGTCTTGGGGATGACCCCACCACACCCCCGGAAAACCTTGGGGATGGGTGTCGTCTGCGAGTTTAAAAAAGGTGCGAATATATTTAACTTTTCTGCCTGTAAAGTCTTGGATATTTTTATTCCAAACCCGGTCAAACCAGCAATTTTCGATCAGTAATTTGGGGACGGGATTGCCCATTCCGCAAGGTTCAAGGAGTTTTAATTCTCGAAATAAGTTCATGCCTAAATCGGCTACCGTTACTTTTAAATCGGCTTGTACTGTCGTGGTAACTTGACTGGGGTCGCCCATTTTTTGTCGTAATTGTTGGTTAATTCCATCTCGAAATAAATCTAAGTTTTCGATGGGTAAACTCAATCCTGCGGCAAAGGGATGTCCGCCGAAACGGTGGAGTAAATGGGCTTGGGAGTGAACTAATTCGTATAAATCAATGTTATTGGCAGAACGCGCCGAACCTCTCGCCATTTCGCCGTCATTTTGCAGTACAATGCAAGGACGACCGTATTCTTGGGCAATTTGACCCGCGACTAAGCCCAAGACACCCCCCGACCATTGGGGGTCATCGAGGACGATAACGCTGGTGGTGGATAGGTCTACTTGTTCGAGACGGCGTTTAACGGCTTCGGTGACGTTTTTTTGTAACTCTTTGCGGCGGGTATTAGCTAATTCGGTTTCCATAGCTAGGGTTTCGCAACGCTGGGAATCGCGACTGGTGAGCAATTCTACACAAAAACTCGCGTCTCCGTGAATGCGACTGACGGCGTTGATGCGGGGGCCAATACCAAAGGAAATATCGGTGGGGCGATCGCCCGATCTTTGGCATAATTGCAATAACTTGGCAACTCCGGGCCGGGTGGGATTACGGGTTTGCTGTTGTAGCTTTTTGATGCCTTGTTGCGCGAGATAACGACAATCGCCGCTTAACTGTACTAAGTCGGCAATTAAGCCAATCGCGACTAAATCCAGTAAGTTTTCGCGAGGTTCTTGGGGAATATCGGGCAGAGTTTCATACAACGCCTCGACGAGTTTATAAGCGACTGCAACCCCAGAGAGGTGATACAAAGGATGAGATTCTGCAAAATAGCGAGGATTGATAATGGCAACGACTTCGGGACGTTCTGGGGGTAGGGTATGGTGGTCTGTAACGATAATATCTACACCGAGGCTGCGAGCATAGTCAATTTCGCTTAAATTCGTACTTCCGGTGTCGCAAGTGACGATTAATCCGGTTCCTTGGCTGGCCAGCTTCTCAATGCCTTGATTATTTAAGCCGTGGGACTCTTTAAAGCGATTGGGGATGTAATAATCCAGTTGCAGATATTGGGGGAAAAACTGCCCCAAGCCATCCCAAAGGACGCTGGTAGAGGTTACGCCATCGGCATCAAAATCGCCCCAAATCGTGACTTTTTCGCCTGTTTCGCGGGCTTGGATTAATCTTTGTACCGCTTGCTTCATTTCTTGCCCAAATTCAAAGGGGCTTTGCGGTTGATAGCAGCCCGGGTCGAGAAAGCCCTGAAGTGCCTCTAAATCCTCGATGCCGCGCTGCCACAGTAGTTGCGCGGCAAATTTGCCATTCGACTGCGGGACGGCTTGTTGAACGGCAGTTAGTAACCATTGGGGCGGTTCAACTTCGGGGAGGATTTGCCACTGGGAGGGGTTTGCAGCCATAGGGCGATCGCGTTTTGCAGGACTATTTTATTTTAGTCCTTAGCATAATCTCTCCGAGCGTTGGTACAAGGATTGACTGGCTTTTTGTTGTTTGTTCTTATTTTGAAAGTGTTGTTCCCCAAAGCGAATTTAAGATCAAATCCGTTTAATTAGTGAAGCTGCATTAACCCCGGTTTCTTACCTGCTTACACAGTCAAGTTGAAATTTTAAGCTAGAAACCGGGGTTCTCGCGCCAGTGGTTGTTTTTTCAGATTTGATATAACGTTTTCGCCCAAACCCTACATAATTCATAAAAAAATCCTGGCTTCAAAAGCGAAACCAGGAAAATAAGTCAAACAAACCGTAAATTACAAGAAAGAGCGGAATTTAAGCTTTGACCAAAATTAAGCGTTTTTAGCAGAGTGTTTGCGTTTGGCAATCGTACCCAACAAACCCAAAGCGACTAAACCGGCAACAGCACCGGGTTCGGGAACAGCAGCGGCTGTACCCACCAGTTTCCAGTCGGGCCCTTTGTAGGAAGAACCTTTGCTGGTGACGCGAATGCTACTAATGGCATCGGTTAAACCCAAGTCTGCTAAGGAGACGGCAAGGGAACCAACTTTTTGCGTACCGCCGATTTCTTTAGTGTTGAGCTTGTAACCGGCATAATCCCAGTTTTTGGAGTTTAATTCGAGGAAGTTACCAATCAAGTTTCCGGCGGTATCCAAGGCTTGAACCCCAATTTTACTGTTCATGCCCCGTTCCCATAACAAAATGTTGTCGAGGGCTTTATCAAAACTCAGGTCAATTTCAAATTTACCGCTATCTTCGGTGTCGATAATGTTGTTAAGGTTGTTGTTACCTAAGTTGGTGAGAAGAGATGCTTCGCTCAGGTCTTCTTCTTTAACCCCAGTGGTGGCATTGTCGCCGATGTCCGCACTAGCTGCACCACTATTGCCTCCAGTCCACCGATCGTTTTGGTTGATGTTGCCCCCCGTCACAAAGGAGAAATCAGTGATTAATTTGCCGTTTAATTCTATGGAATCGAGCCAGATATCGCCTTTAGGGCCGCTTCCAGTGTAGTTGGTGGTGAAGGATGCGGCTTGAGCAGAAGTGGCTAAACCTGCACATAAAGCGAATGCTGTTAGACCCGTTTGGACAGCTTTTTTATTGTTGAACATGACTTTTTGGAACCTCTTTTGTCCGTTGCTTGTCTTTACTTTGCCTTAGTTCCAAATGCCTGTCGATATTTTAAGTACAGCTTTATAGAAACTTGTTGCTAGAATGCTCGTTCTTAAAAACTAATTAAACTCTTTCAACAGAATATTGGATTCAGATTGGCTAGGATGGGTGCAAGGTTCAGTGTTGGCACGGCAGTTTAGGAGACAAAAATAAAAATTTTATTGCCAAATCCGAATTTTACGGTCTTGGCTAGCACTGACTAAATATTTTCCATCTTCGCTAATGGCGATCGCGGCGACTTTGCCATGGGCTTCTTCGAGGGTTTTGAGCAGTTTTCCGGATTTGAGATGCCAGAGTTTAATGGTTTTGTCGGCACTGCCACTCGCTAAAATGTTGCCTTGGGGATGGATGGCAACGGTTTCGACTTCGAGGTAGTGTCCAAAAAGGTTGTGTAGGGCGGTTCCGGTTTCCACTTCCCAAATATTAACGGCGCGATCGCGACTGCCGCTAATTAAAAATTGACTGTCTGGACTAAATACCAGGGAGTTGACATCTTTAAAATGACCCGTGAGGGTGCGGGCAATTTCTCCCGTTTCCACATCCCACAGTTTAATGGCTTGAAAACCGCCACTGGCAATCCAGCGATTATCAGGACTGATGGCTACTGAGTAAATAGGAAAGGATTGTTCGGCAAAAGATTTTAGGACTTGACCCGTGCGCCAATCCCAAATATTAACAGTACCATCGCGACTGCCACTCACGATCTGCTGACCGTTGGGGCTAAAGGTAACAGAACTAGCTGCATCTTGATGGCGATCGAGAGACACTTGTAATTGTCCGGTGGCCAGGTTCCAAATTTTCACGGTGCGATCGCGACTGGCACTTGCGAGGGTTTGACCGTCCGGGCTGATATCGAGAGACAATACGGCAAATTTATGATCTGTGAGGGTATAACGCAGTTGAGCCGTCGCCATGTCCCAGATTTGAATCGTACCATCATCATGGCCGCTGACGAGGAAACGATTATCGGGACTCAGGGCAAGGGCGTGAATGGGAGTGGTTGTTGTGGCAAAAACCTTGACTTCTGCTAAATTTTGAAAGGGAAGGGAGGGAGGTTGTGGCGTTTCGGTGGTGAGGGTCACCGAGGTAGCAGGAACTTCCGGCGGGGGAGAGGCTGACCGCGTTTGAGACAAAAACCAATAACCCCCTGCGATCGCGCCGACTGCCACGATGGCTGACCCTAGCCCGACGGGCCATAGACGGAAATATTTTTTACTAAAACGGTGTTTCATCGTTTTTATGAAATCAGGGCTGGTGGTGGCAAGCTCGGTCTCAACTGATTGTATGTAAATCAAGATTGAAGTTCACGGATGGATGTTGCATCTCGCTATTATCAGATTGTAAGGTTGGCTCCGACGGGACAATCAAAAGTCGTTGAACTCGCGATCGCAAAACAGTATTTTCTCCAAGTTTTCTCGGATACGACTCAGTTCGAGATTTGGCGCGATACCGAAATTCAACAAAGTCTATTTGAGCTTAGTTCTAGCGCACCCCTAGCTCAATTATGCTTACGTTGCTTTATTTCGTGGCAAATTACTAAAGCTTGTCAGAATTTAGTAGCCTTGTTTGGCGCAAATCACAGCTTTACTATCACCGATTTATTGCCTTTGGTACTCGATGATAATGGGACACTTTCGACGGGGGCTTATCAATCGTTAGGAGAGCAAATTCTCGCCAGTTATGACCCCCGTCGAGGCAATCTTGGGGGTTGGGTACATTTACGGGTGAAGCATCATCGCGAAATGAATCGCTTTTTAAGTGAAATCGGTGTATATTTAATCAGCGATTGGGCGTTGCTCAACGATACGCAACCGCAGCAACTCGAACGTATTTTAAGAGAGTTTCACCACCTGAGTCCTGTGGAAATCGATCGCGCTTCTCAACTGCTGTTGGGGTATCATCAGGTTTATCGTCAAGCCCGCTTACAACAACGACAGCGCTTTGGGGCAGAAGTGCAGACAAATCCCCGTTCTCGTTCGTTTAATCGTCGCTGTCAACCGCCGACTACACAACAGCTTCAGCAGATTGCAGATTTTTTGCAGGTTGCTGCTTCTCCCGAACGAGTTTTATCTCAGTTGCAGACTTTGGCAAAATGGGTGCGAGAATACCGCTTGCATCTTCGCAGTGGCTTGTTTCCGGTGCGATCCTTGGATGCTGCAACGGCAACAGCGCGATCGCCTTTAGACCAGTTAGCGAGTCCGGTAACTTCAGAAACTAACTCTGAAACAGAGCAATTTCTGGAATTTTATCGCGGTTTATTGCTAGATTGCTTAAAAAATGCGATTAGGTTGACTCTCACGCAGCGCCTCAACCGCTTACAACATCGTAAGCCCGATCGAAGTCAACAATTTCTCACGGGGTTACAACTCTTTCACTGTGACAATCAATCCATGAGCGCGATCGCGCCACAACTCGGCTTCAAAGCGCAATATCAAGTTACACGCCTCCTCAATCTTAAGGGGTTGCGGGCAGATGTGCGCCAACAATTATTAACCGAACTCTTACAGCAAGTTCTCGACAAAGCTAAGGATTATCGCAGTCGCGATCGTCTCCAAGCCCTAGAAATGCGCGTAGAAGCAGCCCTGAGCGAACAAATCGATACCATCATCGAATCTGCCCAAACCGAAGCCAGTACCGCCAAAAAATTCACAACTCAGAGTAATTTGTTTGCTCAACAACTTTGTGAAATTTTGGATCGCTGGATTGGTTAGTTCAGTTATCAGCATCTAATAACAAAATTAAGCCTTAATTGCGACTCCGGCAATGTGAGGGCTGACGATAGGAAAATCCATCTCAAAATGAGCATTTTGGACACTTTTAAAACCTACGTTTTCTAATACCTTTCCCGTTTCTCGGTTGGGGTGACAGCGATCGAATAAAGCCTTCCAAATCGGGGCAATGCTATCTTGTAACAAACGGGTTTTGGTGCCGGAATCTGCCGCGATATGTTCGAGAAAAACGAATTTACCGCCGGGTTTGAGAACCCGTAAAATTTCCTGTAAACTGCGATCGGGATCGCTGACGGAGCAGAGAACATGGGTACTCACAACAACATCAACAGTGCGATCGCCTAAAGGTATATTTTCGGCTGTGCCTTGATGTAGTTCGATGTTATCAAAACCTTGCCGTTGGGCTTCTTCCTTGAGGTAATTGTGCATAAAAATATTGGGTTCTACGCCAATCCAATGAATCGAGGGATTATACTTACTAAAGTTTGCACCAGCCCCCGCACCAATTTCTAAAACTTTCCCTTGTAAGTCGCTTAATAAGTCTTGTTTGAGACTGGCAAAATTATCATGGTTTGCACATCCGCGTAGACTGATATTTTGAGTGTTGGCGTGATTGGCTTTCGACATCCCCCAGGCAAATAAACGTTTTTGAATTGTAGAAATATTCATAGAAGTGGTTCGTTGAATCGGGTTACTTATTCTTGTATTATATCGAGGTTTCGACTGCGCCATTCCATCATACCCCCTGCAATATTCATTACTTTTTGAAAGCCTAATTGGGTTAAGCGCTTGGCCGCAATAGGACTGCGATGGGCAGTTAAACAAACCACAGCAACAGGTTTATCTTTAGGCAGTTCCCGAAACCATTGGGGCAGCATTACTTTTTGCAGAAAAGGTAACTGACTGAGCATTAAACGTTGTAAGCTCAAATTCTGGGCATTGGGGGCGTGACCTGAGTTATATTCGAGGCGCGATCGCACATCAATCAGTAAGGGCTGATGATTGAGTTTGGCGAATTTTTGCGGGGTAATATTTGTGACTTTACTCATGGTTTTAGAATGTTTAATTTGGGTTGGGATAAGAACCCCGGTTTCTCAAGCCAAGTTTTAACTCAATCGGGTCAACAAGCTAGAAACCGGGGTTCTGGTAAGGGTTCTAAGTAGTACTAAATCCACCAAGGTTTTTGATGGGTGCGCGGGTCAAGTTCTGTCCAAGGGGAAATTAAAATATAATCACCTTGAACCGCGACATTAACCAGTTTTAAAGGTAAATTTGCCGGGCCGCGAACAACAGAACCATCCGGGGAATAACGGGAACCGTGACAAGGACATTGGAACTGTTCGTCTACACCATTCCAGGGGAAAGTACAGCCCAAATGGGTGCAATTGTTCACAATACCAACGGGTTCTAATGTGTTGTCTGCGGTTACGGTTAAATAGGTGGGTTCTCCGGCTAATCCGGCGATGAGGGCGCGAGTTCCCGGTGGTTCGGCTAAAATTTGACGAGCGGGAATAATATGACCTAATTTGTCTTTGGCGATAAAAGAACCGCCTTCACTGCCTTCCTTCGGAGGAGTGAAAAATTTGGCGGCGGGGTAAACCGCAGAACTTGCCGCCGTCGCGACAACTGCCCCGGTGAGGAAGTTGAGGAGTTTGCGTCGTGATAAGGACGCAGGTTCTAGGGGAAGACTATTATCCATGGTTTTCTTGAGTTGAATACTACGAGTGAGTTCTGAAAATACTGTGATGCGCTCGATGTATAGGAAAGCGCTGGATTGAGCTTGTTAAATTTACATCTCTTAATTTATTATATAACTAAGTAACTATAAAATCAAGTAAATTTATCGAGTTTGATTCTCAAGTTGTTGAGAGATTGAGAGGGGGCGATCGCCTGCTAATCAAGAAGCGATCGCAAAACTTTACAACATCCAATACCATGAAACCCTCTTTTCATAGGAGATTGCCTTCCTTGCAAATGAAAACTATTCTTATTAACGGGATAAATAATCGGGGTAATGAGTAAAACATGGTATATTCAGGATTGTTGTTTTAAATGCAAAATACTTTCACAACTTTTGTATTGTTTAAGTTTGACTGACTCAAAATTTCAAGGGGCAATAGGGCAGACCGAACATTAGATTTTTTGACCATCTTGAGAGTTCTTCGCCCTAGCAACTCAAGATTATTTTGACTGTCTAGGATTTACCCGAAAGCGAGAAATCCCGGTAGAAAAATAATGAGCGGCGGGAAAAAGAATTAATCTCGATTAACTTGAGTTTTGTGGGATTAAGATACCAGGATTTCCTATTTTGACAGGTATTTAAATTTTGCAAAATTTTGCTCTGCTTGAAATTCCAAGATTTGTTAAGAAAAGATTAAAAAAATAACAACCTGAATTTTTAGACTTTTTTCGTTTTAAAATGAAATCTATAAGGGTTATATATTAAGCCTCCAAACCAGACTTAAATATTTCCGAAATATCGGCGATTCATGGAGGGAAAAGTCAACAATGATCGCAACAGTTTCCGAAGAATTAGAACGAGAAAATCTAGAGGTCACCGAACAAAAAGTCGGGGAATTTTTACAAGAACACAGCGAAATCGAGATGATTGTCCCGGTAGTAGCGGGCTTGTTTGTCACCAGTCAATTGCGACTGCGGGGGGCAAGAGCTTTACTGGTTAATCTCCTCGTCGCCAGTATCACGCGGCAAATTTTCGCGCAAATGAAAGGGATGTCTGCAACGCCAGCTTTAGCCGCAGAAACCCCGGTTCAGACAGCCGCAGACGCAACCGAAACCGAGTATAACATCGTGCATTCAGTCCCCGGTCGCGTCCGGGTGCGAATGCCTCGTTTAGGGAGCGATCGCGCCTTTGCCCAACGCTTAGAAACCCTACTCAATGCCGAAGATCGGGTAGTCAAATCGCGGATTAATCGAGCGGCCAGTTCTGTGGCCATTCACTACGAAGCCCAAGGCTTATCGGAATGGGAACTCGGCGCACTATTACTCTCAATTTTAGAAGCGGCCAGTCACGAACCCACCGAAGCCCCCGCTTAATTTATCAGGATATCTAATTCATGCTCGCTTATCCCGATCCCATTCCCATCGTGCATCAACTCCCCGGTCGTATTCGCTTTCGGGTGGGGGCAGTTCGGCAGAATGTCAAATATGCCGAACAGATCAAAACCCGACTGGAGGCGGAATCGGGAGTTCAGGACGTGCGAATTAATCGGGCTTGTGCCTCGGTCACCATCGCTTATCGTCCGCAAACCCTAGCCCCAAAGCAAGCGGCGGGTTATCTAATTGCGATTTTGCAACACCCCGATAAGGCGATCGCCCCAGATGCCATTCCCTCAGAAACCGCAGAAAACGAGGAAAAATGGTCGAGTTTAGCCTTACCCCTCCTCGCGATCGCTTTAGCCCTGGGTGGCTCGAAATTTCGCTGGATCGGTTGGCGGATTGCGGCGCGAGTGACCCTAGGGATTGCCGCCTTGCCCACCGTCAAACGGGCCGCTACCAGCTTATGGCAAGAGCAGCGCCTCAACATCGATTGCTTAGACTTTCTCGCCTTGAGCCTCAGTGCGGTGCAGGGGAAACTGCTGACCCCGGCGTTGGTGATTGGCTTGCATGAGTTGGGGGATTTGCTGCGGCAACAAACCGCCCGGTCTACGGCAACTCACACCGCCAATTTACTCGACGCGATCGGGCATTATGCCTGGGTCGATCGCGAGGGAGAGGTGATTCAAATTGAGAGCGACAGCGTTCAAATTGGGGAAACTGTCGTAGTGTATCCAGGGGAGCAAATTCCCGTAGATGGGGAAGTATGCCAAGGCTCGGCCACCATTGATTCTCAAAAACTAACCGGGGAATCCATGCCCATTGTGGCCAACGTCGGTACAACCGTGTATGCGTCAACTTTGGTGCGCTCCGGTCAAATTCGCCTGCGGGCCGAGCGCGTGGGTAATAATACCAGAGCCGCCGCCAGTTTAGCATTACTGCGGCAAGCGCCCGTGTACGACACCCGCATGGCCAATTATGCCAACCAAATCGCCGATCGCTTGGTCGTCCCGGCGTTAATCCTTGCCACCGTGGTAGGTTTGGCTTCCCGCGACCCCGCTAGAGCCGCCGCCATTCTCACCCTCGACTTTGTAACCGGGATTCGGGTATCTCTCCCCACCGCCTTTTTAGGGGCATTAAACCACACCACCCGACACGGGGTTTTGGTGCGAAGCGGTCGTACCTTAGAGCAATTGGCCCAAGTGGATACCATTGTTTTTGATAAAACTGGCACCCTGACGACGGGAGAGATTACCATTGTCGGCGCGATCGCGATTCCCGACCGCATCGACGAAAACCGCCTATTGCAACTGGCCGCCGCCGCCGAGCAACGGATTACCCATCCCGTCGCTGAAGCGATATGCGATCGCGCCCTGGCCCAAGGCTTAACCATTTCCCACCGAGATGAGTGGGAATATCAAGTGGGGCGAGGCATTCGCGCTTCTATCGAAGATAGCGTAATTTGGGTGGGCAATCCCCAGTTTTTGAGCCAAGCTGGCATCGATCCCGCCGAAATCGCTGGATTAGGCGATCTCGCTTCAGCACAGCGCTCCTGCGTCTATGTAGCGCGAGACGGCGAATTATTGGGCGCGATCGCCTATGCCGACCCCCTGCGCCCCCAAAGTCCGGCGTTGATTCAAAGCCTCATGGCCCAAGGCATGACAGTATATTTACTCACCGGAGACAGCAGCGCCCGCGCTCGCGAAGTGGCTCAACTGCTGCACATCCGGCCGGATCGGGTTTACGCTGAAGCCTTCCCAGAGCGTAAAGCCACCGTAGTGCGAGACTTGCGCCGCGCCGGAAAAACCGTGGCCTTTATGGGGGATGGCCTTAACGATGCGGTAGCGTTGGCTTATGCCGATGTGTCGATTTCCTTTGAAAGCGGCTCAGAGGTAGCTCGCGAAACCGCCGATGTGGTGCTGATGACTGAGGATTTAGACAGCCTCCTCGAAACCGTCCGTATTGCCCAAGAAACCCGCCGTTTAATCGAACAAAATACGATGCTGGTGGTTGTGCCGAATTTGGCGGCATTGGGCTTGGCGGCGACAGTGGGCTTGAATCCTTTGTGGGCCACGGCCATTCACAACGGCTCCGCGATCGCGGCAGGACTCAACTCCCTGCGTCCCTTGATGCAGCATCAATGGGAAGGAAAATTTCTCAAAGTTTGATATTTTAAGGAGACTAGCAAAATGTTAGAACGTTACAACCAACAAATCAACGAATCCGCCCTTGCTCCCGTGCGACGGTTTTACAACCAAAGCCCCACCCGTGCCTTACTTCTAGGAGTCGGAGCCGTGGTTTTAGCCCCCTCGGTGCTGCCTATTCTTAAACCTGTCACCAAAGCGGCCATTAAAACCGGCGTGGTGTTTTACGAAAAAACCAAGGGCGCGATCGCGGAAAGTGGCGAAGTTTTAGGGGATATGGTTGCAGAAGCTAAAGCCGAAATCGCCGCCGAGCAGAAGGATAGTTAGTCGCAGGACGAGGAGCGAGTTCGGACGTTTCATCCTTGGGGTTAACTCTCACCCCAAACCCCTCTCCCACGGGCGAGGGGCTTATTTTCTGATGAGTATAATAGACATTTCCAGAAATCCCAATTTGGAAACGGTAGGATAGGGGTTTCAGACCCTTTGCTGGAGATGTCTATTAGCGGCGCGATGATTATTTCTGACCCATGAGCGATCGCCATTCTTCAACCACATCAGGAGACACATTCAGGGCGATCTCTGGTTGGTCAAGGGTTGGAAGGATGAGCTGCAATGGGATTGCCAACTCTAACTGCATCAAGATCGGCTGTAAATTATACTCTCCGACATCAGGTTCCATCTGGGTTTGTTCCATAAACATATCGTGGGATACATCAGCAGCCGTGAAGGTTTTGCCCATCGAGTCGATGAGGGTGAGTGGCTTCGAGCGATCGAGGTTTACGGTTCCTGGAAATCCGATCGGGCGCAAGTAGATACTGTCTGCACTATCGGGAAGAGTCCGTTTGAAGGCGATCGCTTGCCAACTACGACCATGCCGATCCTTGAGGATTTGGCGCGACTGGAAAACCTCCGCCTGGTAGACCGTCTTTCCTGGTGCTTCTTCTAACTGACGCATAGCAGCTTGAGCTGGGGCGATCGCCAGAGTAATTGTGAACGTCTTCCGGTTGCCGTCACTGACAACAGCATTTTAATCTCACCCTGGACAGAAACCGATCCTCGCACTGGGGAAAAGCCTTGATGGGTTTGAGAACGAGGGAGACACCGCCTATTATAGTGATGTTGAATCCAGGTCAGGAGACATTTATGACACTCAAAAACTTAATTCAGACTACATTAATAGGGTTTACTCTTGGAATTTTTCTTTTGATTGGTGTTGGACAAAACGCGTCCCTCGCAGCAACTCTCACGGAAGCTGAAGCAGTATCTCATGAAAGGGTACAAACTCTACATGAACCCCTCGATCTGGAATCGGAAGTCGATCGTTATCTCACTTCGATTCCGTCAGGCTATTACATAATCTCTAATGTTGAAGGCTTGAAAAGCCAATTAAAGAACTCTCAAACTGTGTTGGTGGATGTGCGAGAATCCTCTGAGTATCAGCTAGGTCATATTCCTAATGCTATCAACATTCCGCTCCGAACTTTGGCGCACAATCTAGATCGGATTCCACACGATCGCCCTGTGATACTGTATTGTTCCTCTGGGTATCGATCGGCAATGGGAGTCATGACACTGCATCTGTTGAGCTATGAAAATGTCCAGGGTTTTCTGCCTAGCTTTGCGGGTTGGCAAGCCGCAGGAGAGGCGATTTCCTTACTCTCTAATCATTAATTCTCCATAAGAGAATAGACTATCTGCAAGCAACCCAACCTTGGTAGAGATGGTGACATATAAAAATTAGGTGGATTGAAAGGAGCGCTGCGATCGTACTGTCTGTCGATAATGAATCGAGATATAGCGATCGTAAAATTAATATAATGTAAGAGTTCAAGGATAAATAACTTGTCACGATGACACACATCTGACAACGATTGATTGGTGAAATCAACAGATGACAAATAATTTGTTAATGTACACTTTTGTTATCAAAATGGAGGATAGGGAACTCGAATCCCTGACCTCTGCGGTGCGATCGCAGCGCTCTACCAACTGAGCTAATCCCCCGTAGTGCGTTTCCTATTCTAACACTGATGCGGTAGATGGGGAGGGTTCCTCACCGGAAAAAACCGCCTGGACGCGATCGAGTTCGAGTTCGGAAAGGTCGTCAACTGTCCAATTAGCCAACCGTTGCATCATGTGGAAGGGGTAAGTATTCGCGACTCCGACAACTTGCATTCCGGCGTTTTTGGCGGCGGTAATGCCAACGGGGGTATCTTCGATGACCAGGCAGTTTTGCGGTTGGAGTTCGAGGGTGGGTTGCTTGCGGTTAAAGCGTTCTACTGCGAGGAGATAGCCGTAGGAATCGGCTTGACTGGTGGTGATGTCGTCTCCTGTGACAATGACTTGAAAGTAATCGGCAATTTCGGCTTGTTCGAGAATCCAAGCCACTTCTGACCGTAAAGCCCCCGTGACTAAACCTGTGGCTAAACCAATGGTGTTGAGCTTTTTGAGAAAGGCTTTGACGGGATAGATAGGGAGGGTTTCGAGGGTTTCGAGATAGCTGCGATAGGCTTTGGCTTTGGTTTTGAGGAGTTTTTGCAGCAGGTCTTCGCTGACGATGCGACCGCGACGGGCTAGAATGTCGCTGAGGCAAGCGCGATCGCTCCGACCCAGACAAACTTCAGGATAGTCTTCGGGAAACATTCTCAAGTTTTCGCCGATCAGAACATCTCCGATCAGTTCTTCGTGGATGGCTTCGTCGTTGATGATGATGCCATTAAAATCGAATAAAACGGCTTTTAAAGTCATTTGAATAACAATAAAGTTGCTTTTATATTATGTTAATTATCTCTAAATAAAGGGTATTCTGTCAATCCAGACTTCCTGTAATTCCATTAAAGAAGGCTAAAATAGGAATACATTTATCTTGGCACTTTAGTCTTTTTTTAGTGATGAAAAAATCCTTGTTAGGTTTATCTTTATTCTTGGGATTGGGATTAGGAGGAAGTCTAGGAGAGATGGGCGCGATCGCCTTAGCTCAAACAGAAACCATCGAAACCACTTCTCAAGAAATTAACGCTCCAGTTTCTGTTATGTTAATTGAGGCAGGAGAAGGAGAAAAACAAGAACTTCGTTTACGTCCTGAAATCGGTGTAACTCAGACTTTAGATGTTGCTGTTCAAATGAATATTGAGACATTTTTCGGGGGAATGTCAATGCCTTCAATTCCCGATATGATGACAGAATTAACGATTGAATCAGTCGTTAATTCTGTTAAAGCAAATGGCGATATTGAAGCAGAATTTGTCTACACCAACATAGTAGTTTTACCCAGTGAAACCGTTGAGATTCCCCCAGAAATAATAGAGGCGATGAATGCGGAATTAGCTCCTTTAATCGGGACAAAAGGAACAATGTTGCTCGACGATCGCGGTCGCACAAAATCCTTAAGTTTGGAGTTGGCTGAAGATGTTAACCCAATGTTTGCAAATACTGTCAATCAATTGATGGCTTCTTTAGAAAATATATCTTCTCCCCTTCCTGAAGAAGCGGTGGGAGTGGGTGCAGTTTGGCAAATTGAACAAGAAGTTAATCTCAATGGTTTAGAAATCGATCAAACCGCAATTTACACTTTAGAAGATCGCACTAATGAGACAGTAACCTTGTCAATGGTTATCGATCAAAGTGCCGATGAACAACGCATAAATCCTCTGGGACTTCCGGCAGATATCGAGGTAGATTTAGTCTCTTTAGAAAGTACGGGAACCGGGAATTTAACCCTGAATCTCGCGCAGTTATTTCCAGTAGAAGCAGTGATGAATTTGGTGACGCGATCGCAAATGAATCTTCCCAATCCTGAAGAAAATGCAACGACTTCGATGCGAACAAACACCCAAATGGATTTGATGATGATGTCAGGGAACTAAGATTGATTTAAACTCCGGTTTTTTAAATAAGCCGGAGTCATAATATTTTTACTTAAAAAGTATTACCATCATTGCCCTTTCAGAATTTAAATATGTGTCCCCAGAAGCGTATCTAGAGTTTAAAAATCAGAGTCCAATCAAGACTGAAGTGCTGTCTGATAGTACAGAAGCACGCGATCGCGATGTCAACTTAGAATTAGAACTTAGTCAACTGTCAAATAGAGAAGATTAAGAACCCCGGTTTCTTATCTACTTACCCCATAAAGTTAATATTCAAATCTAGAAACCGGGGTTCTGAAAGCAACTACTTTTGTTGAACTTTAATTAGTTGCAGTAAACTTTGAACCTTAAAGTCTTGCCAATTCACAGCGACTGAAGTTTGAATTGTTAACTCTCCTTGTTTCAAATCTGTTATCAAAACCGATCCCTTCTCTAAGCTTGAAAAGAGAGCATCTAGCAGTGGGGCTTGATTGCGAGGGAAACTATAATAAACCTTTTTACCTTCCATTCTTACCCCTTCGGGTAAAACGCCATTCGGAATTTTACCCCCTAAAAATGTTTTCCAGGCTGCGATGAGATAACGGTAAACGAGCGATTCTGTCTGAAACTCTGGGGAGATGAATTTAGGTTGGGTTTCACTTTGTTCTATCTAACCTACAGAAAAAAGTTTTGTCAGTCAATCAAATAGGGTTCTAGAACATGAAATGTTTTCCTATTTGATAGGATTACAACTCAGCATTGGGATGAAAGTATTTGTAAATTTCTTGCGCTAAATGGGGGCCAATTCCTGCAACTTCTTGGAGTTGTTGAACAGAAGCTTCGCGAATATAATCAATAGAACGAAAATGCGCGAGAAGTTGTTTTTGTCGTTCAAAACCTAAGCCGGGAATTTCATCTAAGCGCGATCGCCTTCCTTGTTTGAGGCGTTGTTGTCGATGGAAACTCACGGCAAAACGGTGGGCTTCATCGCGGACGCGACGTAATAATTGAACTCCAGGTTGTTCGGAATCGGTTTCAACGGGAAAAGACTCACCGGGAATGAAAATTTCTTCTCGTTGTTTGGCTAAACTGACGATTTTTAAGTCTTCTAATAACGGCGATTCGCTATTATCTTGTAAGCTAGAAGTTACTGCCGAAAGTTGACCTTTTCCCCCGTCAATCATCACCAAATCGGGAAAATCGGGATCGTCTTGTCGCGGTAGATTGGGGTTTTCTTTGTATTTACGGAAACGCCGTTGAATTGTCTCGGCTAGACTGGCAAAATCGTCAGAGTGACCGCTACGAACATTGGGATTTTTAATTTTATAATGGCGGTAATGTTGTTTTGCGGCAACCCCATCAATAAATACGACTTGAGATGCGACTGCATTCGATCCTTGAATGTGGGAAATGTCGTATCCTTCGATGCGTTTGGGGATTTCTGGGAGGTCGAGAATATCGGCTAAATCTTGTAAAGCGGTAGCATTTCGATCTGCGAAACGTTGCGTTCTTTCTAACTCATATTGAGCATTTCTTTCCACCATTTCAATCAAGTCTGCTTTGGTTTGACGCTGAGGAGATAAAATGGTGACTTTCCGTTGTTTGCGAGACTGCAACCATGCAGCTAAAAGTTCACTTTCTGGGAGGTCATGTTGAACGAGGATTTCTGTGGGAATTTCAACGCCTTCAACGCGGTTATAATGTTCCTCTAAAACCCGTTGTAAAATCGCTCCATTTTCAGCAGATTGCGCTTCTGCAAAAAAGCCTAAACGTCCGACTAATTTTCCGGCCCGAACTTGGAATAATTGAATACAACAATGATTTTCGTTTTTGGCGAGGGCGATCGCGTCCCTAGAAATTGTATCATCAGAAAGGGCGACTTTTTGATCGGCGTGGAGCGATCGCAAGCCTTGGATTTGATCCCGCAGTCTCGCGGCTTGTTCAAAGTTGAGATTTTCCGCCGCTTCTTGCATTTGTGTCGTTAAGGTTTCGATGAGTTCTTTAGTTCTTCCTTGGAAAACCATTGCGACTTTCTGCACAATTTGGCGATAATCTTCGGGAGTAATTAAGGACTGACATACCCCCGGACAGCGACCGATATCATAATTCAAACAAGGTCGATCTTTAAATAATGGTTTGGGACGCTGACGCAAGGGGAAAATGCGTTTAACAATGTGGAGGGTACTCCGCAATAAACGCACATCGACATAAGGGCCATAGTAGCGGTTTTTTTCCTGGGTCATGCGACGTTTGCGCGTGATGAAAATGCGGGGATAATCCTCTGACCAAGTAATACAAACGTAGGGATATTTTTTATCGTCTTTGAGTAAGACGTTGTAGTAAGGTTGGTGTTGTTTAACTAAGTTAGCTTCTAGCGCTAAAGCCTCGGCTTCGGTGTCTGTGACAATAAACTCAATTTCGGTGATTTGACGCACCATCATGGCAATGCGATCGCTCAATTTCTGGGAATTGCGGAAATAAGACCGCACTCGCGATCGCAACTTTTTCGACTTACCAATATATAGAATATTGTCGCGATCGTCCCGCATTAAATAAACCCCAGGTTCGCTAGGAATTTCGCGCAAACGGGCTTCTAATCCCTCTGGATTTTTAATTAAAGGAATTGACGTTTGAGAGACTGTCACAGGCAGAAATCATTGAATGATAATCTAATTTCACATCCGAAAAAACTATCAATATTCTTGAATATTGGCTTTTACCGAGTAAAACCCTAAATATATCGGTCAAGCAGAGAGAAAATTCCGGATTGGATATAACTTTAATTGTAGCGATAAAACTAAAATATGGGGGACGGTTAACCGAAAAAATAATATACTTAACCGCCTTACTAAGTTTGATTCAATGTAGTAAAACTTCGGATTAACTGTATCTCTTGACGATTCTAAAAGCTAGAGTTAGATTAAAAAATAAAGCTTTCTGGATAAAGTAATCCAATCGTGAGGTTTAAATACAATGGGATTTATTTCTAATTTAAAAGGAAATGCTGGGGTTGTTGATGAAAAAGAGTTGCAGTCCCAATACAGTCAACTTTTAATAGATAATGAAGTGATTGAAGTAGGCTTTAATGTTTTTCGCGATACTTTTATCTTTACCAATAAGCGATTAATTTTGGTAGACGTGCAAGGAATGACGGGAAAAAAGGTCGAATATCTTTCCATTCCCTATCGAGAAATCACTAAATTTAGTGTAGAAACGGTCGGACATTTTGACTCGGATGCGGAGTTAAAAATCTGGATTGGTAGCGATCCGATGCCGTTAGAGAAAAAGTTCAATAAACAGGTCAATATCTACGACTTACAAAAAGTTTTAGCGACATATACATTGCGCTAAAAACTCCCGAAAACAAAAAGCTCTCTTTCGCACAATTCAAGCAAGAGAGCTTTTTAATA
The DNA here is from genome assembly GCA_046541115.1 of Spirulinaceae cyanobacterium. Lineage (GTDB taxonomy): Bacteria > Cyanobacteriota > Cyanobacteriia > Cyanobacteriales > Spirulinaceae > Jaaginema. The sequence continues at coordinate 25,830 of JBKHDX010000041.1, forward strand.
TCAAGGTTGTGTTGGGTTTCACTTTGTTCTACCCAACCTACGATTATCAGAACAATTTACTTTACGCTAAAAAACGCCTTCAAATCAAAAGCTCTCTTGGGCAAAATTCAAGAGAGCTTTTTAATGTTGAAAGCTAGGTGTAGTGTCGTGACACATCTTAAACGGTGGGTTACGGCGGATTGCGAGCATTACGGTCACAGCATGAGTTTTAGCCGCCTAACCCACCCTACTAAAGCCTCATTTTAGCTGTGTCGCGGCACTACGCGCTTGGACGGGGAAACCCCACCCCTACATGGATTTATAACCTCGTTTCCGGGTTAAACCTGGGAATGAAAAAAACAAGGCTTTGCCTTGATTAGAGCGATTTTATGTTATTAAGAAAAATATGGATTTGAGTTTACCTTTAAAATGAAAATACTATGGATTATCAGAACTCATCCAATCTCAACTTTGGGGAAATGAAGATGGGACGGGTGCGTCGCTAAAACGTAAACTTGGACGGGGAAACCCCGCCCATACATAAACTATTTGCGGCGCTCGTCGAGGATGCGATAAACGTCCCGTAACTCCACGTTATGATGGGCTAGAGCCACTAAGGTATGATAAAACAAATCCGCCGCTTCAGAGGCGATCGCGTGCTGTTCGTCGTCCTTACAAGCCATTACCACTTCGGCAGCTTCCTCACCAATTTTCTTGAGGATTTTGTTATCTCCGCCAGCCAAAAGTTTGCAAGTATAAGAACTTTCGTTAGGGTTGTCCCGGCGATCGCGAATCGTATCGTACAAACCCGATAAAGTATCCGCAGGGGGGGCAAGTTTACGATTGCTCACCTGATGAAAACAGCTTCTTTCTCCGGTATGACAAGCAATATCGCCCACTTGCTCGATGGTGAGTAACACCGCATCGCTGTCGCAATCATACCGCAGCGATCGCACCTTTTGAAAATGTCCAGATGTTGCGCCTTTGTGCCATAATTCTTGACGAGAGCGACTCCAGTACCAAGCTTCCCCAGTTTCGAGAGTTTTTGCCAAAGCTTCGCGATTCATCCAGGCCATCATTAACACCGTACC
>JBKHDX010000042.1:0-26430 GCA_046541115.1 Spirulinaceae cyanobacterium
CAACTCTACAATCGCACCGAAATATCTGAACCATGGCTATCTGTGCCGCAAGTTTGATATAAATTGTATTGACGGGCGAGGGTGGCGACGGATTCGGTAATGCCGGGGGTGGGTCGCCAAGGGCGCATTTTGCGATAAGCATAATAGGTTTCTACGCCATCAATGCCCAAAGCCGCCGCAGTCCGAATCAGCTTTTTACCAGGACGGCGATAGCGTTCGGGGTGGGCTAATACGGCTAATCCGCCGCCTTGGTGAATGGCATCAATGACTCGTTCGGCTTTGGCCGCAGCGCCTTCGGGGGCGACTCCTTGTAAATAAGGCGCGATCGCCTTTTGGTTAGGATCGAAAGCATAACCGAGAATGTGAACATTCACATCCAGTAAACGGGAAGTAATCTCGACTCCTGTCCAAAATTGCGGCAATACTAATTCGGGCTGTTGTTGGTGGGTTTGTGCGAGCCAATCGCGAGCGATCGCGAAACCTTCAACCGTGTGGTGATCGGTGATGGCTAAACCCTGCAAACCCAAATCCATCGCTTGCTGCATCAACGCTACTGGATGCAATTGACCATCCGAGCAAAACGTGTGTAAATGGAAATTATAATGATAAGGACAACTCTGTTCATTTAACCGATTCCAAACCTGAGCGATCGCATCAGAATTCTGGGTTAAGGGAAGGGGGGCTGTAAGCGCTTGGGCTGTATTAAATACCATATCGAGTCTCAGCAAATAAAATGGTGCGAGAGAAAGCCAGCCAAGAAGGGCTATAGCCAAAAACAATCAACAAATGTTCCGTAGAATTATTGCAAAATATTAACTCGTCTTCACTGTAACAAATATTTTCTGGAATCGGTGTAGGGGAAGAGGGAGGGGCGATCGCGCCATAATCATTTGATTATCGGCATTCTCAGCCCGCAAATCCCCATAATTTTCCCCGCGCAAACTGGTATAAAATTTAAGAAGCGATCGCGGTTAGAAGGACAGAAGGAAATGGCAAAAAACTATCGCGCCAAAGTCCGCCAAGTTTTGGTTGTGACCTTACTGCTCAATCTGCTGGTCATGATCTTGAAAGCCACTGTCGGTTGGCTCACCGGATCGTTAAGTTTGCAAGCCGATGCCCTTCACAGCGTCACCGATAGCGCCAATAATATTTTAGGATTGGTCGCCAACCGTTTTTCCTCCCCCCAGCCCGACCGCAAACATCCCTACGGCCATCAAAAATTTGAAGCCCTTGGTGCCTTGGGAGTTGCAGCTTTTTTAGGAATTGCTTGTTTTGAAATCTTGCAAAGTGCGATCGGTCGTCTTTTTGGCGAAGCGATTCCCGTTACCATCGCCGCCCCGGAATTAGGGATTCTACTGCTCGTCCTCGGCGTTAATATCTTCATTGCCCTTTACGAGCGAGGAGTCGGCCATAAAATCAATAGTCCCATTTTGCTGGCTGATGCCAAGCATACCATGAGTGATGTCTGGGTCACAATTACGGTTTTAATTGGCTTGATTGGCATTTGGCTCGGACGATTGTGGGGGATTCCAGAGCTACAATGGCTCGATACCATTTTCGCCTTTCCCGTCGCCTTATTAGTTTTTCGCAGTGGTTGGGAAGTCCTCCAAGATAATTTACCCTGGCTGGTTGATGAAATGGCGATCGCCCCTGAGGCCATTCATCAGATTGTTATGGAAGTTCCAGGAGTCATCAACTGTCATAAAATCGCCTCTCGAGGCTTAATTGGGCGACAAATTTTCATCGAAATGCACTTGGTGGTGGATACCAACAAAGTTGAAACCGCCCACGCCATTACAGAAGCCGTTGAAAATGCCCTCAAACAGCGTTATCACCCCGCTCGCATCTTAATTCATGTCGAGCCGCCTGAATACCACGAACCGCACATTACTTTCGAGCCTGAAGCCCCGTAAAAAATGCTCATGCTTGTGACGACACCGGATTTTGAAGTCGCGGTAACAAGTTAGATCAAATCCGCTTACCACAACCCACTTATTGATTTAGTCCGCAGAGGCGAACTTTGTGTTCGTTAGCCGGAGGATTTCAATCCGCAGGCGGGTTAACGGGATAGGGGGTATCTCGAAACCGGATTTGGTATTACTCTTCGATCCCCTGTCCCCACTCCAACTACCAATTATTAACAAGGTTGTAACCGACTGAGTAACAACACCATCTCATCAATCCCTTGACGCTGGACGGAAGTCGGGACAGTGCTATGGTTGAGCATAATGCTAAACGCCACCCGACCGTAAGCAGAAGTATCCAGATAACCTGATAAGGTAGATGCTCCAGTTAATGTGCCTGTTTTCGCTCGTAGTTGACCTTCTAGGGGGGTAGAAAGAAAGCGACGGCGTAATGTACCGCTCACACCAGCAATGGGCAATGAATCGCGATATTCGGCGGCATAAGGCGATCGCGCCATGGCGATCAAGGTTTGCACCAAGGCTTCAGGACTGACCAGATTATGACGAGATAAGCCCGATCCATCTTGAAGGGAGTAACTATCAGGATTCACCCCAATTTCAGTCAAAGTTTGCTGCAACGCCTGTAAACTGTTCTCAAGGGTGGTGGGAAAATTAAACGCCACACCGAGTTGATGTAACAAAGCTTCTGCATAAAGGTTATCGCTCGGTTGGTTCGTATTTTGAATTAAAATCGCCAAAGATGGGGACGTGATATGCAGGGGTTGAGCAGTTAAATCGGGGAGTTGTGGCGTTGCGATGATGCGAGTTTGTTCGACCCGAATTCCAGCATCCGTTAAAATTTGATTGATGCGATCGCGAGCATAAGCGGTCGGATCGCGATAAGTAATCCCCCACAAATCCGAAGTTGCATCCATGGCTAATTCCCCTTGTATCGATAGTTGCGGTTGTCCGAGTCGTCCTTGAATGGTGACGCTGTAGGGGGTGTCGGCAGCAGCAGTCACGGCGTTATTTTCAATTTGCCATTGTTGAAGGCCAATATCATCGTTCCCTGAGAGTTTAACGGGTTCACCGACTTGTTGCGGTTCTAAAACTAAATCAAAGTGATTGCGATTAAGAATTAAACTATTGACCGCAGCCCCGTAGAAATAATGAATATCGTCGTATTCCCAAGTACCATTAATGCCAGATTCGGGAAAATGGCTGTCTTCGATTGCTAGTTCTTCAATGACTTCCACTCCTTGACTTTGGAGTTGTTGGGCGATCGCGATGAGGTGTTCGTTGGTTAAACTGGGATCGCCTCGACCGGCAATGTGCAAACGAGATAAAATGGGTGGCGATCCGCTTGCATAGATGCGCGTTTGAATTCGATAATTCGGGCCAAAGTGTTGTAAAACGGCGGCAGTGGTCAGGAGTTTGACATTGGATGCGGGGGTAAAATAGGCTGTGGCATTCTCCCCATAAAGGGGTGTTTCTGCATCGATAGGTTGGACTAAAATACCCCAACGCGATCGCGGCGTTTGCTTTTGAATTGACGCGATCTCATTCCCCAGATCGGCTTCGCACACAGCCAGATTTTCGGTTGTGGGCGTTGGCGCGAGGCTGGTTGCGATCGCCGGAGATTGTCCAAGATTGAGCGCGATCGCACTCCCGCATAAATATAAAATGGCCGAAAACTTCATAAAATCTACACACAATAACGCTGAATAAAGTGTTAATATTGCTTTACAATGAAACCAAAGCAAGCATCAAAACAAACGCTCAACAAAGAAAATCTTATTTGATGCCGAGCGAAACGACAAAATAGCAACACCACCAACACCAATCTAGACTCAATAAGATTGCTATTTTGCTCCAAACTAGCATCAAAACAGAATATAAACTGAAAACCAACAGGAGGCGAAGCAGATGTTTAAAATGGGTGTAACTCATTCCTCTCGCGTTATTCAACTGGCTGAAAATATTAAAGTTGATACCGATATTCGCGATTGTCATCTTCCTGCTTTGCGATCGGGATTTGCTGGGTATCCAGCTAATCCGCGCTGGGACGGGTCTAAATTTATGACCTGGAAAATGGGACGACAATGGCGCAATGCCCTTCAAATGGGTACAGTCGTTATACGTCAGTCCGATTCAATGTTAGTCCTAGCTGACGACGAGCAAAACACGGATAAATCAACGACGAAAACAGACAAAATGCCTTCAAAATCTTTTTTGTCTCGTTTTGACCTCAGAAACCAATTTGTTCGCTTTTATGCCCCTCAATCTACCACTTAATTCTAGTTATTGGTTATTTGGATTAGAACCTCGGTTTTTCTAAAAAACCGGGGTTCTGTTGTGTATTTAAATGCTATAAAAACTGTTATCTTATAAACGTAACTGACTGCGATTTTAGCAAGTTCTAGCCATGAAAAAGATCGGTTTATTTCTAACAATAATCTTTAGCCTTTTTCTTTTTCTCAATCCTGCCCCGGTTTTCGCAGCCACCACCGAAACGCCCATTTATCAAACCAAATTACTGCATCGTCCCGACGGCATTGGTAAAATTTACCGAGGACGAGAAATCGCCAAAGTCATGGGACATGAGGGTTATCAATGGTTAGAAAGACCCGAACGCACAACCCAAGAAAATCCCCTCGACGCGATCGCGGCTCTCGATCTAAAATCAACTGATACCGTGGCTGATATTGGCGCAGGAAGCGGTTATTTTACCTTTCGCATTGCCTCCCAAATTCCCGAAGGCAAAGTCTTTGCCGTCGATATTCAACCCCAATCCCTTGAAGTATTAAACTTTGTCATTCAGCAAGAAAATATTGACAATATCGAACCCATTTTAAGCACCGCTAAAAATCCTAATTTACCCAAAAATAGCGTTGATTTAGCCCTCATGGTAGATGCTTACCATGAATTTGAATATCCCTATGAAATGATGCACAACATAATGACCGCTTTAAAACCTGGAGGGCGAGTAGTTTTGATTGAATATCGTCGCGAAGACCCTTTCGTGCCAATTAAAACCCTGCATAAAATGACCGAAAAGCAAGTTAAAAAAGAAATGGCGGTAGTAGGTTTAAAATGGCAATCGACTCAAGAGTTCTTACCCCAGCAGCACTTTTTTGTCTTCGAGAAGCCTCAACAAGATGATGTGGTCTAATGCCTGTCTTAAAATTGGGACAACCTTATTTCTGCTACTTGTATTAAGTAGTTGTGGAGCATTCGTCCGTCCTGAAATTCCCAGTGGAGGACTCAACAGTAATGTTGCCGATGAAGCCCCCGCTTATAGTAGCGACGGGCGTTATTTAGCCTTTGCCTCCGATCGCAACGGCCATCGCGACATTTTCCTATACAATCTTCAACAGCGTCAATTAATCGCCCTTCCCAATCTTAATCGCCGGGATTCCTCTCAAGACCAACCCGCCTTAAGTGCCGATGGACGTTATATCGCCTATGTCTCCACCGAACGGGGAAAAACCGATATCTTAGTTTATGACCGAGTGACGGCGCGATCGCAACTCCTTACAGGCAATATACGGGGTACAGTGCGTCAACCCACCATTAGCGGTGACGGTAATTTTGTGGCGTTTCAAACCATCCAACTCGGTCAATGGAACATTGCCATTGTCGAACGCGACTAAGGAAGTTACGGATACGAACTCCCAAAGCCAGAATGAAGAAATAAAGAGTAAAATCTCTATGCAACCCCAAAGACTGACATCAGGCAAAATTGACCCAGAATGATGGGTAACAGGTTCCTCCTCCCTTTTCAAGGGAATGAAAAGGAAAATCTTCCTAATTTCAAGCTGCCGACATGACGCTTGGTAGACACGGATAACTGATGAGGCGATAACTGATAACTGAAATGACCAGTGAGGTATGGAAAGGATGATCGATTGGGCGAATCGAGTGGGTCTTGTCGCGATCGCGTCTTTAGGACTTAATCTAGGAACAGGGATATTAGCCCCAGAAATCCCGATTTCCCAAATGGCCGCGCAAGCCCAAAACCAAGACGAACAAACCAATATTCGCGTTTACGAAATAGCAAGTCCGGCAGTGGTTTCCATCGAAACCCCTAACACAAGCGGTAGTGGCAGTATTATCACCTCTGATGGCTTGGTCTTGACCAATGCCCATGTCGTACAAGGCAGCAGCACCGTCACCGTCATCTTAGCCGATAATCGTCGCTTGCAAGGGGATGTGATTGGTTTTGCCCAAAGCGGCTTAGATTTAGCCATGATTCGCTTGCGGGGGGCGCAAAACTTACCCACAATTCGCCTTGCTGCTCCCAACTCCGTTAGAGTAGGCCAGAGAGCCTTTGCCATTGGTAATCCTTTCGGTCAGTTTCAAGGCACATTCACCACCGGAATTGTCAGTCGTCTCGACGCAGAAAAAGGTCTGATTCAAACCGACGCAGCCATCAACCCCGGCAACTCTGGGGGCCCCCTCCTCAACTCTCAAGGAGAACTTATTGGCGTAAATACAGCCATTTTTACGCGGGGTGCAGGGGCGGGTAACATTGGTATTGGTTTTGCCATTTCCATCGAGCAAGTTCAGCCCTTTATTGTCGCTGTCCGCGAAAATCGTGCCGCTTCCACCAGTCAACTGCGTCGCCCTCCGGGAAACACCGAACAACCGCCTCAACCCATTACCCTCAACGGCAACCCGATTCGCGGCACGTTAACCCGTGGGGATAATATATTAACGGCAGATAACAGCTTTTTTGATGCCTATTCCTTTCAAGGTCGCGCCGGGATGCGGGTTGATATCCAAATGAGCGGCCGCGGCCTCGATCCTTATTTAATTTTGATTGGCCCGGATGGAGAGGAAATCGCCCAAGATGATGACAGTGGTGGTAACTACAACGCCCGCATTCAGGTGGTTTTACCCCGTGATGGGTCTTACCTCATTATTGCCAATTCTTACCAAGGCGGCGAATCTGGGGCCTATATTTTGTCGGCGCGGTCTTCTGCTAATCCTAATCAAGCCCGTCGCGCTACTCCTTCTGGGGGTATCTTACTGCAACAGCAAGGGATTCTGGGGCCGGGGGCGCGAGTTCTGCAAGCCGATGGCAGACTTTATAATGAATATATGTTTGAAGGACAAGCAGGACAAACGGTTACTATAACGCTACAAAGTCCTGATTTTGACACTTATTTGATTTTATTAGATGAAAATGGCCGCAAAATTGGCGAAAATGACGATATAAGCGCCTCAAATACCAATTCTCAGTTGCGTTTAACTTTACCCCGTGCGGGAGTATATCGCGCCATTGTGAACGCTTACGATCGCAGGGGTCGCGGTCGCTATTTGCTCACCATTCGCTAAAAAAACCGGTTTCTCGCAGAAACCGGATTGATAACTTCCTTTGAGGAAATAAGATTAACGTTCAGCAGAAGGATAAACGCCATCTGCCACAAAGACAGGCTTGTTTTCATATTCAGCTTCAATTTGTCGTTGAAAGTCTAAATCCCAAGTTAGATCGTACTCTTCTTCAAATTCTGCTTGGATATAAGGACGCAATGTTCCGGTTACGGCTACCACTTCGCCGTCATCTAATTCGGGATTGAAACCTTGAGCCAGCACTAAGAGGTCTTCGGCCCCAAAAAGTTTTTCTTCGTCGAGGGTAAAGGTGGTTAGATCGAGGATGTCTTCGACTTCCCCTTCAACGGCAATGCGTTGACCGTAGTATAAACTGGGGTCTTGGGATAATTCGCCCGGATCGGGAGCTAAGGCGATAGATTCGGCTACAACTACGGGACGATCTTCATAATCGGCATAAAGTTCGGGGTCGAGGTCGAGGCCGTATTCTGTTTCTAAGTCAGCGACTACTAATTCTTGCAATTCTCCGGTGACTTGAACTTGAGTTCCTTCTCCTTCGGGTAATGCTAAACCCATACCGGAAGCGTTAAAGATAAGGATTTCTTCACCGCCAAAAATTACATCTTCGTCCATCAAGAAAGATGCGTCTCCAAGTAATTCGTTGACTTCACCGCGTATAGTGACAGTTTCGCCGAGGTAGGCGGTTAAATTCCGATCGATTTCTTCGGTGGTGACGTTTTGCTCTTCTTTTAAGGGGGTAGAGACTTCTTCTTCTGCGGTCGTACAAGCAGGCAGGGCAAACAAGCCCAAAGCTAGGGCGATCGCGCCCATCTTGGTACGCTTTAAAGGAAGGTTAAAGAGGCGATTTTTCTTTGTATTAGCCATATATGATATATTCCTATATTTATTACTACAATTGCGGTACGCCAGATAATTTCAATTTCAACAGATAAATTATGTTGAAATTTACCTAATATGCTGAATTTCCATTTGTTAGGACGTACTATATCAGAATAACAACTTTATGAAGGGCGAAACTCTCTCTGAAGTGGGGTTATTATAAGGTATATAATTACTTGTCCTGGCTTCAGGAAAGACGTTAAATTCCTAGCGTCTCTATCTGAGGTTAGAAATTTACTCAGACCTCAATATAAAATCTGCCAATTCTAATAGTAAAATGAGTTGAAATTAAAAAAAGCTGACTGGTTATTGTCGAAAACAATATGGTTTTGGAGAATCCAGGCTAAATCTCTGGATTCTCTATCGATGGTTTGAGATGAGCGATCGCGCCGCAGAAAATTATCGCAGCATCAACCGAGAATTTCGGGTTAATCCAATCTTTTGACATACTCCCGTCGCTCCTTGACGAGGGATTCTAACACCCCCAAAAAGCAAATTGTCTTTACTCTGACACCCTGTCGGCGGCAGAAATCCCTTCCCCTTGATAACCGAAATACCACAACGCCGCCGCCGCTTCTGCTCGCGTCACCGGCTTTTTCGGCTGAAATAACTGGGTAAAACCAAACGCTCGTTTAATATTCGCTTGGTCGGCATTTTGATAATCGGCCAAAAGCGATCGCAACACCTTCGGATCGATCTTCGGGGTATCCTGAAAGCCCCAAGTTTCCTGAATCGTGTCAAGAGACGCATTCGGCAAACCCTGACGAATATCGAGGGGAACTTTCCACAACAACAAGGTTTCCCGCGTCAGGGGGGCATCAGGACGAAACTGCGTTGCGGCAGTATCCCCACTCAACCGCGAGGGAATAATCCCCGCTTCAGCCAAGCCCTGAATCACGGCAAAATCGGGATGGGTTTTCGGGACATCGGAAAACGCCGGTTGAGACGCATCGGGAATCAAGCGAATCTGTTTACCCGGATTATCAGCATAAATCGCATTATTCGCTTCGACCAACCAACGAGCAAATTCCCCTCGCTCTACCACTTGATTGGGGCGAAAATCTTGGGTCACATCCCCTTCAAACACCCCCAACGCCGCTACATCTTGAATATATTGGGCCAATTGTTCATTCACACTATCCAAGCCTAAAGCGGTTTGTGGGGCGGATGTATCGGTTTCGTTCGTTGCGGCGGTTGTGTCTGCCCACTTGTATTGCAAACTAAACTCGGTGGGGTCATTATCTGCCGAACGCAGGGTTACAATGACCTCTAAATCGTCTTGCACTGCAACCAAACTGAGCGATCGCGGTTCGACTTCTGTATCGGTACGAGAAGCATTAATCAATTCCCACTCCTCAGAAGAAAATTCCTCGCGATAAAATTCCTCAACGGCTTCGCGAGAATCTTCTGTTTCCCAAAGGCTCTGCATTCCTGCTTCGGCAGAAGCCATTTGGGTTTTGACTAAGGTGGCGTTGGGGTAACGAGGGAGTTGTTCGGGAAAGTTGCTCGGTAGTTCCACGGAATCCGAAGTTTCTGCCGGGGACGGAGTTTCAGTTTGAGGTGAAAGGGTAACTTCCGGCGAGCTTTCTTGTAATTGGGGGTCTGCGGCAAACCAACCCTCGGCATTATTCCCGCAAGCGGTGGTGAGGGTTAATAAACCGATACTCAGCAAACGATAAATCCAAACAGACGAGCGAGAGGACACTATATATAAACGATTGGCAATTTCTTTGGGTCATCTCTACGCTAACGCAGAACAGACCCTATTAACTGGATTGCCAAAAAGATGCACCCTTTGAGCAGTAGAATCGGAAATCTGGCAAATTTAAGCTTTAGCCACAGATTTACGACGTTGACCCGCGACAACTAAACCCAGCAAGCCTAAGCCGAGTAAGGTGGTGGGTTCGGGAACATCTTGGCTTTCACCGGGAATGTTGACGCTAGACGCGATCGCGACGGCATCATTAGCACATTCTAAAAAGACATGGGCCATAAAGGGGGAAATGCCATCGGGTAAAATATCTGCGAGTAAAGTTTTGCTGAATTTAAAACCAATGGTGTGAGCATTACCGACACCGAAGTTACCAAAATCTAAACCCGCAGTCGCTAAGTCGCTGTTAGAAAGAAAGTCAATACTGCCTAAAAAGTTGCCCTGTCCGATCGAGTTTTGGACTGTGGTATTATCGTAGGTCGGATTGTTCGCCACATTGTTGCCGTACAGATAAGCGTAAGCATCTTCTTGGGTGGCTAAATCTGTCCCCAAAGTATTGTTTTGATAATAGCCCCAATCATAATATTGTTTTAAACTGCCGTAACCATTATTTTGTCCGGTTACACTTTTGGTTTCTACGTTGCTGTATAAACCGACTTGATTCACGCCAGAATCGTTAGTGTCAGCAAAACGAATCCCGAACAAGTTACCCTGTTCGGCGGCTTGTTTTGCTGTTTGACCGGAAAAGTTTAAAAATAAATCGCCCCAGCCAATATTACCATCATGGGCTGCACCTTCTTGTACGCCCGTAATTGGCGTACCTCCAGTCAGAGCGAAGTAAATTGAATCTGCGGTTTCTGTGGTGGCTAATCCTTCGATTTCGTAGCCGTAACCCCCCGAACCGTCATTTAATGCGTCGATGCTGTAGTTCCAGCCGTTGTGCAGTACGCCAGCACTGGCTTGAGGAGCCGCGATCGCGATCGCCCCTAATGCGACCGTTGTCCGAAATAGTCCTTTAAAAAGGTGAGGAATAAACATAGAGATAAAGTCCTTAGACAGCGTGTCCAAACTTTTGCTTGCTTTATTCTATTGATAACAAGAATTTTCCCGATCGAGGTGAAGTTACGGTAATTTTTTAGGATTTTAAAGTGAAGTTTAAATGAAGAAAATTTAGTACAGATAACGGCTAATATTTTCTATTCACAGAATATTGTTTTAAGGTTTAATTCTCAATAGGACTTGCTATTCCGGTGAGTTGAGATCAATTTTAAATAGTTTTATGGTTGTCTAAAAAGATAAATATTTAGATCTATATGATGTGTGGTCTAACCTTTTTCCTCTCAAATTTACTTGAATACTAAAAAAACAGGTTTCTGGGGTCAGATTATAATTAAGATTGGAAACCAGGATTCGAGAACCCTGGCTATTTTTCCAGATTTATTTAGCGATCGCCACTTTTTATAATTCCTGCAAATATTGCAATAAATCTGCCATATCTTCGGGTTTAGGCTGAAATTTTGGCATAGGAGGTGTTTGGCCGCTGATAACTTGATGAATGAGATTATAATCGGATTTGCGTTTAGCCACATGATTGAGACTCGGGCCGACATGACCCCCTCCCGCAGCACCATGACAACCCGCACAATTGGTTTCAAAAATTGCCTGGCCGCGCACTGGATCGCCTTCTATGGCTATAACATTTTGAATATAGGGATCGGACATTTGATAAGCCCGAACCGCGATCGCCGTAACAGCAACAGCAAGGACAATCGCGATCGCGACAAAAATGAGTCGCTGTAATAAAACTTTAGGTTGGATAAGTTGGTCATCCACAGTTTGTAGCGAGCGCGTGAGCATCGAAAGCAACAACATTAAGTAAAAGCCGGGTTACGCCAAAAAATCAATGTAACCCTTTTGGTCATTAATGTAACAGTTATTTGACAAATGTTTCATTTCATCAAGATACTTTAAGATTACGTCCGTCAAAGCGATCGCCTCTGCACCTCCCCGTCTGTGTCCTTTGTGCAGTAGGATCGATCGATACGCTATTTTTAAGACCGAATTCAAGGAGAACCGGATATGATCGAACCGTTATTGCTCGGAATTGTGGCAGGTTTAATCCCCATCACCCTGGCAGGCTTATTTGTCGCCGCTTATTTGCAATACAAGCGCGGCAACGAGCTAGGCATTTAAATTGCGCGGTTTTCCTCGCGATTAACCCATCAAATTAGTTGGCTAAAACTCTCTTTGCGTTTACCCGTAGAGAGAGTTTTAGTTTGATTCTGGATGCTGAAAAAAGCTAATTTCGGTACTACTGTATTGCTTGTGCCGGACCAAAACCCAATGAGCCACCTGATTGTTATCAAACAAAGCATTATGTTCGACAGCGATTTCTCCAGAAGGAGCCAATAAATCCAGCGTGGCGATCGCGGCCAAAACCGGATCGTAAAGATTGCTGTGATAGGGGGGGTCAAAGTAAATACAATCAAACCACTGTCCGGCTAACTTCTGCAACCGCGCGATCGCATCCCCCCGCAACACCTTAAAATCTTGCTGCGGTTGCGCCACCTGCTGCCAATTTTGGCGAATAATATAACAAGCCCGATTATCCTTTTCAATCCCCACTACTTCAGAAGCCCCGCGACATAGCGCTTCTGCTCCCATCGTCCCATTCCCCGCACAAATATCCAACCAACGGCAATCCCTCACTCGTTGCTGCCATATATTAAACAGCGCTTCCCGTACTTTCCCCGTTGTCGGACGAGTCATTTGTCCGGGTAAGGTTTTAATTTGTCGATTTCCGTAAATTCTCATTGTTTTTGGTCATTCGTCATTAGTCATTTGTGACAAGTTAAGGTTTTGTCCCCATTGTCAAGTCTTGTGTAGTTTCCCCGTCCAAGTTTACGTTATTGGGCGCGATCGAATCGCCATTTCCCCAAAGTGGAGATTGTCCGCGCAGAACCCCTACACAGGTTTAAAATTCTCTTGACCCGGGAATTGTGTCGCTTAACTTGTCACCCATGGTCATGAGTCTTATGTCCTTTGTTGCCTACCAATTAGGGAACACTACCCCCCGTCAAAGCGACAAACCTAAAATCAACAACCCGTCAATCATTGAACGAACGTTCGGAGTGATTCTGTCGAGCCATGAATTGTCCCGATTTGCGTCTACAAAACAGTAAGAACTGGTAGATCGAGTGATTAAAATTCTCAATCGCAACTTTTATTTACAAAGGACAACATTTCGTTAATCATAGGTTAAGCTACTCACCTTGGGATCGTCGTTGTCGAGTTAAATTTAGTTCGCTTCTTCATGCTGCACCTCTTATCCTTCTTGACTTTCGCTCAAGTTCATCCTGCAACACTGCCCCCTGAGACAACGGCGCAACTGCGACCGCCTCAACCTGAAATTACGATTCCTGTCTCCCCCGTTAAAGATACACCGTTACCCGACTTACCGCGCAGTTGGGAACAACCCCAAGAAACCATCATCGAAACCCAAGAAGTCCGCGCCTTACCCGGACAACTGGATCGCATTCCCATGTTTAACAGCAACAGTCCAGAAGTAGTGTATGGCGAAGGGATTTTGGTTTCGACGTTTCCCCCCAGGGGTATGACTGCCCCCAATGCTCACCTCAACTTACCATTGCAGGGTCGTTTTGATATATTTGCCCATCACATTGCGAGAGGGCGCACAGCAGCCGATTGGCGACCGATTTACCACGGCATTTTAGTTTACAACCCCAACCCCCAACCGACGACGGTTTATGTGCTTCAGGGGTTGAGTTATGTTACCAACCCGGATGCCCCCTTTGTTGACTTACCGCCATGGGTCGAAAACCAAGACGGGGCAGTTTATTCCGGGCCGGGATCGCGTTTGGCCAATGATATTTTGCGCGGGCTGCATCAATCTGAGTTTCCCCGTCAGATTGTGATTCCACCTCGTCAAAGTCGAATGTTGCTCAATGCGCCGATTCGTTTGGGAAATGCGCGATCGACTTTGATTCGGGCCCAAAGCGACAATCCGGTTTATCTGGCGAGTTTGGCTTTACCCGGGCCGATTTTAGAAGACAATAAAAACCCCGAAGCGACAGAAGATGTGGAAGGGGCAAAGTTTGATTTTGAAATAGACATAGAACCAGAAATTCCCCCCAATCCGGTTCCCCATCGTGCGCCGACGATTTTAGAATGGGAAACCCTGTTAGTGAGAGGTTATTTAGCAACACCGCGCGATCGCCCTCCCACGACCCCCGGTACGAAAACCAGCGAACTGGTCTATGGTCGCGTGGCTGGAGTCGCCCAAGGGTCGCAATGGCAAGCCGTAGTGACCGATGAGGGGAATACCGAACATTTAACGATTCCGCGCCCTGGAGAGGCATTTTCCTACCCGATTAGCAGCCTTCACGATGGTACTTTGGGAACCGAGCAAATTCAAAGCGCGCCGATGTTGGCGCGCTATCAGGATACGGCATATTTGGCTAATGGGAATTATGGAGTACGGTATTATCTGACGATGCCCCTTTATAACAATAGCGATCGCCCGAAAACCGTCGCGATCGCCATGCAAACGCCCCTCAAACGAGAAGATGAGGATCGTTTATATTTTCTCAATCCCCCCGACAATCGCGTATTTTTCCGGGGAACCGTTCACATCCGCTATCACGATGACCGGGGGATTTTGCGATCGCGGGCGGTGCATTTGGTTCAGCATCGCGGCCAAAAAGGCGACCCCCTTTTAACTTTGACGATTCCGCCCCGCAGCGAGCGTCAGGTGAAGGTGGATTTTCTATATCCTGCTGATGCGACACCGCCCCAAGTAATTACAGTCGAAACGTTACAGTAGTTATTGGTCATTGGTCATTGGTCATTTGTGACCAGTTAGGGTTTTGTTCCTATTGTCCAGTCGGGCGTAGGGGCGGGGTTTCCCCGTCCAATCCCTACCCGTTTACCCTGTCAATTTTAATGACCAATTGTAGTGAGTCAGAAAATCTGTTCCCTACCAACAACCAACAACCAATAACTAACAACTAACGAGCGAAACTACTGAGAATATTGCTGTAAGCCTGATTATCTAAACCATTCACTTCATTGTCAGAAGGGGGATTAGCTTGAATGGTGCGAGATAAGGCTTGAACGCGATCGCCCACCGCCGGGTGAGAACTCAAAAAGGGTGGTGGTGCGCCGCCTCGTTGGAGTTTCTGCATAAAGGAAACCATTGCTTGGGGGGCATAACCCGATTGACGCAAGGTATTTAAGCCCAAGCTGTCGGCTTCAAACTCATCTTCGCGACTGTTGGGTAAGCTCAAAGCGAGTTGTACCCCAATTTGTACCGCCGTACTTTCATCGAGTCCAGCAGCCGATAAAATACCCTGTTGAATCGCTCTTTCGCGCATTTGTTCAACGGCGTGGCGGCCGCCAATGTGAGCGATTTCGTGGGCGATGACGCTGGCAAGTTCGGCTTCGTTGTCCGCTTCAAACATCAACCCGGCATGAATATACACAAAGCCGCCCATGGTGGCAAAAGCATTCACGCTTCTATCTTCGACGATTTGAAAGGTGTAGGGAATATCCGGGCGAGAACTGTTGGGAACGAGACGCTGACCGATTTCATTAATATAAGCAGTGGCGGCTTGGTGATTAGAAATGGGCGTACCGTTGCGGGCAAGTTGAACCGCCACTTGTTGATTAATCTGTCTGCCCAAATTCACTTCTTGTTGGTTGGACATATTCGACAGTTGCAGGATTTGTGCGCCGCGAATCAAGAGTTCCCACCAAGGAACGGCAGGGGCCGGTTGCGGGGTAATCAGGATTAAACTGGTGGCGGTGATTCCGGCCATTAAACCGTACAACCAGCGACGGTGCGATCGCCCAATGGCATTGAGAATTGATTTTAGCATTACAAAATAAGCAAATACGAAAACAGAACAATAAACGAGTTTCTAGAAGCTTTCAGACGCGCAGATGAGGTTGAATGTTGCTGCGATCCCGCAGGGATCCCCGTAGCGGCACGTCCTTTTCTTAATCTTAGAGTTCCCACGAATAAAGAAAAATTCGCGATCGCCTTATCTTCTGCGCCACCAGATCGCCCCGGCTGCCGTTAAACCCAGACCCGGAACGATTAAAATCGCTAACCAACCCATTAGCCCCGCTTGACCGACAGTCAAGGTTAAACGGCGGTCTGAGGGTTCCCTCCCTTGAATCGAGAGGTTGGTTTCGTCGATTTTGGCTAACCATTTCACGGAGTTGAGAAACACATCGCGATTGAGTTGACGGTTGAACCAACCATTTTCTGCGAAACTGGCATTCCCAAAGACGACTAAACGGGCTTCGGCAGAGGTTTCGGGGTTTTGGGTGTCATCTTCTGTCTTCCCACCCTTGTCAGCAGAATCAGTAATCTCGCTATTTTCTGCGGTTTCATCCGATGCTGCGGTATCTTCTGAAGTTGCAGAGATATCCTCAGTAGACTCCTCTTCTTGGGCTTCTTGGGAATTTTCTTCTGGGGTTGCGTCATCCGTCGCCGTTTCCGCTTCAATCGGCTGACTCAAGGCAAAACCGAGGGTTAAGGGGCCTGCAATGTCGATTTCAGGATTAAACTCTAGATTTTCGGCTTCTAAATCCGCTTCTGCCCAACTTTGCTCGCTGGTGATTAATAAGGGCGAAGCTTGGATATTTTCGAGGGTTTCGACGGCAATGGGACGCGCCAGGGGATACACCGACATCCGGTCGCCAAAATCGGCGGTAATCGGATGAACCCCATAATTTCTAACCACGGGGGTTCCCGGCCCTAAACCAATCACGCTACCGTTACCCGAGGCATCAATCACCAGGCGATCGCCCAACTGAATCCCCCAATCTTCTAAAATCGGGTCTAAGCCCGGATCGGTTTGAGGGTCGATGGCCAGCAACACACTTCCCCCGTCTTGTAAGTATTCCTGAAGGGCTGCGACTTCTCCCTCAAACAGTTCTTGCTGCGGCCCTAAAACTAAAATAGCATCGGCATCAACGGGAATATTCTCTCGTTGAGCGAGATTCAACGGTTCGACTTCATAACCGCTATTTTCTAAAGTCGCGACCGCTAGAGATAAGCCCCCTTCTGTTTCGGATAGGGGCAATTCTCCATGACCTTGCAGAACATAAATGCGAGGAGTGCGATCGCGCAAAATTTGTTCAATTGCCCCAGTTAAGCGGGATTCGGACAAGGTAGCACCATCTTGAAGGGTTTGCACCTTGATGGTGCGATCGCCATATTGAAGATAAACTTCCCTTTCACTTCCCACCCCAAATTCTGTCGCTAAACCAATTTCAATTTGCGGATCGATAAATTCAAATTCAAAGTTATCGCTTTGACGGCGATAGTTCTCCAGAAAGTCTCGATTAATGGGGTTTTCTTGGGGCGTAAAAATGAGAACTTTTAGAGGCTGAGGTAACTCGGCCAAAATTTCTTGGGTTTGAGGCGATAAAGTAAAAAGCTGATTTTCCGTTAAATCCACCCGTAAGGGATAGCGAAGGGCTAAAAAGTTCAACAAAGTTAAGATCGCCATCAAACTTACCGTTGCGATCGCGGCATTCGTCCCCACTTCAGCAAATCGCTGTTGTAAAAAGCCGCCGGGCTGACTGCCGATTACCAACAAGCCCCCCACGACAATTGCCCCACCCGCCAAAATCAAACCTAACGCCGTCTCCGACCAAATATTACTCACCCAACCGGAAACAAGCCCCGCCACAATCAAAGCAGGGCCAAACCAGATCGCATATTTAATGATTTTGACAGCAGGTTTGGGCAGGGTGTTCATCTTTATTATGCTTTTCGGTTATTGGGGAACGGGGGGAATGATGGTAGAGTTCTCCTTCAAGGCTCATTTACGGGCGACTAACCTCCCATTCGGGGGCAAGTTGGCGAAAATTAAATTCAGCCGCAGCCGAATGACAGGTGATGCAACTATCCACTGAAGTAGAATTGGCAAAGTCAACGTCAGGATGAAGGGCTTGGAAATAACGCGACCCTTCAAATCGAAACGGAATACCAAATTCTTCATCTCCTAACGGCCGGGAATAGACTTGAAGATAATTCCACATCGTAATTAATTCCGGGCCGATAATGCGGGGAAGCCTCACGCCATAATGTTGCTGACGATTTTCTAATAATTCTCGCCAAGTTTCGGTAGGGAAAACCGCCGGAGGAATGGCGATATGACAAGACCCACAATGTTCTAAATATAAACTCTGGCCGAGTTGATATTGTTCGGGAACCGGATCGGTGGTGACGGGGGGGGTTTGGGCCATGACGTTGGCCATGCCTCCCCCCAACGCTATCGCCCAAACACAAACGATCGCGATCGCACTCCAGCAGGCGATCGCGATTTTAACTTTAGGTCGCCAACTCATCTTTGAAAACATGAACTCACAATATACTAACCCACAGGAACCGCGTTCAAAAGCCGTTCGACAATGGCCTTGGCTTGTTGCCCGCCTGCGGGAATGAGACGATGAGCCAGGACATAAGGTGCCAAATATTTTACATCGTCGGGGATGGCATAATCGCGACCCGCCAAGAAAGCGAGGGCTTGGGTAGCCCGTTGCAGGGAGACGGTTCCCCTAGGACTAACGCCGAGGGTAATATCTGGGTCTTGTCGCGAAGTTCGCACTAAGTTCAGCATATATTGTTGGAGGGGCAATTCGACTTTGACTTGCAAAGCGGCGTTTTGCAGGGCGATGACTTCTTCGAGGGAAATACAGGGTTTAAGCTCCTGGGTGACGCGGTGATGTTGCTGGCGTTGCAACATTTTGATTTCTTCGGCTTCGGTGGGATATCCCAAACTCAGCGCGATGGTGAAGCGATCCATTTGGGCTTCGGGAAGGGGAAATGTGCCTTGATATTCGATGGGATTTTGGGTGGCGATCGCGAAAAAGGGTTTTGGTACTAATCGCGAAACGCCGTCTACGGTCACTTGTTGCTCCTCCATCACCTCTAAAAGGGCGGATTGGGTTCGGGGGGTGGCGCGGTTAATTTCGTCGGCCAGGAGGATATTACTGAAAGCTGGCCCGGCCAGAAATTCAAATTCCCGACTACTGGGATTCCAAATATTCGTCCCGGTAATGTCACTCGGCAGTAAGTCGGGCGTACACTGGATGCGCCCAAAACGACCGTTAATCGAGCGAGCGAGGGATTTGGCTAACAGGGTTTTCCCAACCCCTGGCACGTCTTCTAGAAGTGCGTGACCGCCACTGAGAAGGGCAACTAAGACCAGGCGAATGGCTTCCTCTTTGCCAACAATGGTTTGCGCGAGGTTTTCAGTAAGGGCGATAAGACTTTGATTCATGCGATTTTAGCGAAAAGAGATAGTCAGCTTTGATGGGGAATTGGGGAGAATCGGCTGGGATTTATGGGATTTTGGCATTTAGCCCCAACTTCAAGATCAAATCACTACATTTCGTAATTAAAAATTTGCTTGGCGGCTTGGCAATCTCGCGCGATTTGAGCTTTGAGGTCGGCGAGGGAGTCGAATTTTTGTTCGGGACGCAAAAACCGTTCTAATTTTACGGTTATTTGGCGGTTGTAAAGGTCGCCCGACCAATCGAGGAGATGAATTTCCGGGAGGGGGCGATCGCGATCTTCGACGGTGGGACGACGGCCCAAATTCATTACCCCTAAATAATGCGATCGCGCTTCTCCTTCTAGGCTGACTCCAACACTATACACGCCGTTTCCCGGTAGAAATTTGCGTTCGGGCAAGTCTAAGTTGGCGGTGGGAAAGCCGAGGGTACGTCCGAGTTTTTGTCCGGCTTTGACGGTTCCTTTTAGGGTATAAGGGCGACCGAGCAAACAATTGGCGGTTTTAATGTTGCATTCGAGTAAGGCTTGGCGAATGGCAGAACTACTAATGCGATCGCCCCCGTTGGTTTGCAAAGACGCGATCGCCACTTCGATTCCGGCGGTTGCTGCTATGCGTTTTAAATCTTGGGCGGTGCCGGTGCGATCGCGGCCAAAACAAAAATCTGCCCCCACACTCACAAGTCGGGCGTTGAGTTGTTGGACTAAAATTTTTTGGACAAAGGCTTGCGGACTTAAAGCGGCGAGTTCCCGGTCAAAGGGCAATAAAACTAACTGTTCGATGTTTTGTTTTTCGAGCTGCTCGACTTTTTCGGCCAAAGGGGTGAGTAAGGCTTTGGGTTGTCCCGTAAAATATTCCCGGGGATGGGGATTAAAACTCACCACTGTGGGGTAGACGGTCTCCGATGACTTGGCTGCCAAAATCGGCTGAAGCACTTGTTGATGACCGCGATGCACGCCGTCAAAATTACCTAACGCGATCGCGGTTGGCCTTAACGCTGTTTCTGGTGTTGATGTAACCCACACACTTCATACTTTGTTACAGAACTTAAAAAAATTTTAATCCTTTTAGGCCGAAACTTGTACTGTTTCAGAATCGTTGTGGGTCACTTGGCCATCCTCGGGCAACAAGACAATGGATTTTCCTTCTTGGGCCAGGGTCGAATTGGGAAACTGGGCTGCAACTTTTTCGCCAATATGGTCTAAAAAGTCATCGTTGTGCAACGGATCGTGATGAAAAATCACTAATTTCTTAACGTTTGCGGCTTTTGCGACCTTGACCGCTTCTTGCCAAGTGGAATGTCCCCAACCCACTTTACTGGTTTTCGGGGCATAATATTCTTCGTCGGTGTAAGCCGCATCAATAATCAACACATCTGCATCTTGAGCTAACCACAGCACATTATCATCGAGGCGATCGGGCAAATGCTCGGTGTCGGTGACATAAGCCACAGACCGCCCCCGCCAGCTAATCCGATATCCTACTGCTTCCCCTGGATGATTGAGTTTGGCACTGTCAATGGCTACCCTGTCGAGGTGTAGAGTTTCGCCGGGTTCGATGTTATAAAACTGTAAATCCGCTTGCATCACTTGCAAAGGAACCGGAAAGTTCGGATGGAGCATTTGGTCGTGATGCCGTTGCTTGATGGTGGCACCGTTGGGGGCTACGGCTCCATAAATCTTAAAGCGATTACCGGGAATAAAAGCCGGGGTAAAAAAGGGAAAACCTTGAATATGATCCCAATGGGAATGGGTAAAAAAGATGTGACCTTCGACGGGCAGTTGGCTCATCAAAGATTGGCCTAAAACGCGCAATCCCGTCCCGCCATCGAAAATGAGGCGTTGGCCTCCGACTTGCATCTCGACACAAGGGGTATTACCGCCATAACGTACCGTTTCTGCGCCGGGACAGGGAATACTGCCCCTTACGCCCCAAAAGGTCACCTTGAATAAATCCTGATCGCTAGACATGGGTGTTGTGAAGCTTCAACGTTGAATAGTTCTGTATTGTGGGTGGCGATCGATCTCGCTCTCAACCGCGACCGATACTCAATCTCGCACCGAAAGACCAGATGGTTCGCGCCCTCCCTGGGGTTAGCGCAAGGACAGTCTTAATTTATGACTTCTATTGTAAGCAGTTTCTGGTGTTTTACCAGTCCGGGGAGCGCTTTTTCTATGAATCGCGATCGCGATTCATCCCTTTAAACCCTTTCCTTTTTTGATCGGTGTACTGCGGCATTGCTTCAGCCCTGGTAACCCCATTGAAAGTTGAAAACTCAATCAATGGCGGTCTCTATTACGGTAGCAGTTTAGGGTTACCCTGTCTCGAAGTTGTCTCAACATCAAGCTGTGATTTCAATCACTGTTAAGAAGCGTTAAACCGTTATTTTTTCTTGACTCAAATCTTTCTTCTGGGTCTGGAAAACCCCCCAACTTCTTTGTAGCACTTTACTCAAGACATCAATTCTAGCGGTAGCTGCTTGTGAGAACTTGCTACCGTAAATATAAAAGTAACTTGACCTACAAATAAAACTACTATGAGTCGTCCAGAAGACCGTTCAATGGCAAGCGAATTTTTTGACCAAGCCAGCATCTTGGGAGGAATGGTCGCTATTTTTTGGGTTGTTGAAATTCTCGATCAAATTCTGTTTCGCAACCAGCTTGACCGCTTTGGCATTCTCCCCCACAGCATTATCGGTTTGCGCGGCATTGTTTTTGCGCCCTTTTTACACGGCGGTTTCGGCCACCTCATTGCCAACACCGTCCCTTTTCTGATCCTGGGTTGGTTGGTCATGTGGCAACGCACCCGCGACTTTTTCATTGTCACCCCCATTGTGATGCTGATCGGCGGTTTAGGGACTTGGTTGTTTGGCGGCACATCGATCCATATTGGCGCGAGTGGCTTGATTTACGGCTACTTTGGTTTTTTGCTGCTGCGGGGCTTTTACGAGCGCAACTTAGCTTCAATTGTTGTCTCTTTAGGGGTATTTTTCGTCTATGGCAGCTTGATTTGGGGCGTTTTACCCACAGACCCGCGTATTTCTTGGCAGGGGCATTTATTTGGCTTTCTCGGCGGTATTATGGCAGCCCGCTTTTTGGGGAAACGCCGTCGCACTCAACGTCAAGCGAAAACTTGGAAAGACGACTTGGGGTTGTAACTTCCGGCGTTTGCCAGTATTAGTTGGGTTGAGGAGTTTCAAAAGGCGCGATCGCGATCGAATAATTAAATATGGGTAAGAAAAAGAAATTTCCGCATCTCGTCGGCTCAAAGTGGACGGCTCGTCAAAAAACTTTGGGCTGGCGACATTTTCAAGTGATTAACCGCAAAAATCAAGAGCCTTGGGTTTTCGCAGAAATGGTGGCTTCTTGTGACCCTGAAGCCCGTTTCTGGATCAATGCCAAACAACTCAAAGACCAGGCTTTATGGCAAGCGGGCTGGCAAACCCTTGAGGAAATGAATGAACCCGAAGTGGTGGACGATAATATTATTTTTTATGATTAGCTTGAAGACCCAAAATTATTAATTAAGCTCCGTATATTCACTCAATTCGATCAAGTCCAGACGCAAGCAAACTGCGCCTTTGTTAGTTCCCCGGATTTTCCCTCGTGGGGCTAAAATTATAGTTGTGACCGCAGTTAAGCAATAAGATATAATTAAAAATTAATCCAGCTAATTATTAACATCAATCAAACTCTTAGCAACTAGGCAACACCTGAAAACAGAATAATCTTGTTAACTTAGCTCAATCAGGAAATTAGACTTGATGGCCAGAATACAACTGCACTTTAATGGTAACTTTGCCTTCAAAAAAGAAGATATTTGTAAAATACTTAAAGTGGCTAATGAAAAAAAAGGATTAAAAGACAATCTCCAAAACTTAATGAATAGAACAAGCTTAGGTAATGCCAAAATAGGACGAATCAAAAGTTGGGCAATAAGATCTGGTTTAGTTAACCAATATCATCTAAGTCCAGAAGGGAAAATTGCTTGGAACATCGATCGTTTCCTAGAATCAAATATTACCGATTGGTTAATTCATTTTTATTTGAGTTTTAGCGACAAAGGATTAAAACAAACACCAGTCGAACCTGCGGATTGGGGTGGATGGACTTACTTTGTCTATACTTTTTTACCTCAATATCCAACTTTTACCAGCAATGAATTACTACAGCACAGTGATTCAATTTTTGAAGAAACAAGCAAAGTTATTGCAACAAGATTCAACTATATTCTCAGAACCTACACAGAACAACAGGCTTTAGCATCCTGTCACTTCCTTATATTTGTGCTAAACCTATCCAATATTTGGAAGGATTAGATGCTGAACAACTTGCTGTTGCAGAAGAATATTTGGCAAGCATTGGTAATCCTGATGGCGATCTAACATCTCTAATTCAGTTATTAAAAGATGACAATTATCAGGTTATACCTAGAGTTGTTGAGATTAGTCGAGAACTTACAAGTGGATTTCCGATTAACTTTGAAGCCGATCTAAATATAGAAGAAATTTTAGAAGAACTGATCGATAATTATTGTTCTGGAGAAAATCGTTATTTTGAAGGAATTTTAATTCTACTAGACGAACTTAATGCTTATTTACAAAGCTGGGCAAATAATCCAGCCGCAGTAGGTGGAATGGCTCTACAAAATATCACCAATGTCTGTGAAAAATATAAAGGCAAAATTGCTCTGATGAGCTTTACTCAAATTAGTCCTTCTAATGCTAAAGCTATACCTTTACGTTCTCAAGAAATACAAACATATCGAAAACTTACTTCTCGTTTAGAATTAAATCCTAGTACCTATGAGCCAATTTCTAGTCTTGAGTTAGTTTTGTCAAACTTAATCACTTCTCAGAATGACTCTTTGTGGAAACGATTTATTGAGCGATGGAATGCAACTATATTTGCTGAAAGCCGGGAGGCTTATGAAAAACGTATCAGTATCTACAAAGAAAGGAATTGGGGATTAGAAAACTTTTACAAAATTCTGGCTTTAAATTGTTTTCCACTTCATCCTGTTACAGCTTATCTGCTGTGTAATCTTGACTTTACTCAAGGGAGAACAGCTATTCAATTTATCAAAGAAGATGTCAAAACTTTTATTGCAGAAGAATCAGTTGAAAATAAAGGAAAACTTAATTACATATATCCCATACAACTCGTAGATGCTTTTGAAGATAACTTTTCTAATTATTCAAAATACCCAGATTACCGCAAAGCTTATGATTCTGTAATTGCTTCGGCTGATGCTGAAGAAATAATTGTCCTCAAAGGTATTTTCTTATTTTATGTGAGTGGAAGCAAGCTGATTAAGTCAGATAAAGAAGATCATCTAGACATTTTGAGCATGTTGACAGGATTATCTCCTCTCAAAGTCAAACAAGCCCTAGATATGCTGACTAAAACTAGAAGAGTTATTTATCAATTACCCAATAAAACTTATGGTTTCTATTCTGGATTTAGCATTACTGATTTAGAAGAAGAAATAAACAATGAAGTCAATAACGAAAAACTATCGGGTCAACAGTATTCACTCCAGAAGGTTTTGGAATACTGTCATACCCATTTATTAACTTATATTAAGTCTAAAACTATCTCTGCAACGTATTTCGTAGATACAAATAAACTGTTAAACAAGGATTGGCAATTTGAAAATAAAGTCTATACAGTTTCTGAAGTCATAGAAATCATTGATTCTGGTAAATTGCCTAAAAGTAAAGAAGCCAAAGGTATTTTCGGTTATGTTTTAGCAGAAACAGAGTCGGAATTACAAAATTTTCGTGCTGAAATTGATGATTTATTGCAAGCTTCATCTATTTCCTATCAGATGGCAATCGCAATACCCAGAAAAGGAATACAAGAAGTAGCAACTATTTTACAAAAGCTTCAGAAACTAACGGAAAGAAGCTCAAACGAGAAACAAACTTTAGGACAAGCATACTCGCAACTTGTCGAACAATACCAACAACAAATTGAGCAAAAATTAAACGAAATCTTCAAAAGCTGTACTTATCATTGCAGCATTCTTTATAAAATTCCTGGTTCTGAACGCGAGAAGCCAGAACGGATTATTAGTGAGTTATTAAAAGAGCTATATCCCTTAGTTCCTCCAGTCAATAGTAGTGATAAGATGGCACTAAGCAGTCCATCTGGCTCAAAAATTATAGGTAATGCGGCCAAATGGTTATTAGCTGATAGTTTAACGCCTCAAAGTTTCCCTGACAACTCATATAAAAATGTAATAGATCCAATTTTCACGAATCAATGGGGCTTGCTTAAAAAAACCTCGCAAAAATATTTAGTGCAAGTTCCGACTCAAGAAAGAGTACGCGAAGCCTGGAACAAAATTTCTGAAATTACTGAATTGAATGAGAACTTATCCAAATCATGGGAGTTAAGTATAATTTGGTACGAGTTATCAAATCCTCCTTATGGTTATAACGAATTCACGTTTACGATTCTTCTGGCTGCATGGTTGGCTTATCACCGCACGGAAGTATCTTTGAAAGGCGGTTTTGGTATTCCGAAAAGGAAGAACGACCTTGTTAGTATTCAAAATAAGCCTTTAAAAGAATGGGCAAAAAATACTGATATTTTTGTTAAGCCAAAGGACTTCGTTAATAAGTGGATAATCAAAACCAAGGCAGAACTTATTCGTCGCTTACCATCTGTTTGTCCTGAAATACCATTATCAGTTAATTATGACGAAGCCCGACAGTATCTTCAAGAGATTGAAAATTATCTTCAATCCGATAATCTAGACCCTCTAAAAGTCAAAGAAATTAAAAATAAGCAAAAGCAACTAAATAATGGAATAGAGAAAATTAACGATTGGTTTGAGCCTATAAAAGCAGCGAACAAGATTTTTGATAGTGCTGAAATTGAGCAATTATTATTGTTCTATTCTTCTCTTATAAAAAAACAAGAACCATCTCAATTACCTAATAAAGAAGGAAGTACTAATGTTTGTCCGACACAAGAACAACAAGAGCAATATTCTCAAACTTTACAAAATGCCCGCAACAAATTAGAAGAACTTGTTAATAAATATCCTCAACGCGCTAAATCTTTAAAGACATCTGAACAATACGGAGTATATAAAGTTAAAGTTCAAAATGCTATTGAGCAGTTGCAAAAAATAGACGATTTACCAAACCGTTTTATTACGATTTTAGAATCTTCTCAAGAAGATGCGAAGGCTTCAGTAGAAGCATTGCAGGAACAGGAAAAGATAGATAGATGTCTGT
>JBKHDX010000043.1:0-26272 GCA_046541115.1 Spirulinaceae cyanobacterium
GCGGTAGCGGGTTGGTTGTTTGGTTATCCTTCGATTCCCAGTTTTGATTTTATGTTTGGTGGGGGAGTAACTTTACGCAGCGACCGAGCCAGCAGTTTAGTTATTATAATTTATTCCGCGATCGCCTGGCTTTTTTATCTGTATCGTCACAACCCTTTTACAATTAAATTTTGCCTGGCTTTAACCGCGATTTATACGTTTTGTCTGATTACAAATTGGCACACCATTTTCATTATTTTTATGGGTCATGGTTGCGAGTTGATTTTTGCGGGTATCTTTGGTTATCGGGCTATGAGTGGTTATGGCTGTCGCTACGATATCGAGCGTTTGTTATATGCGATGCTGTCCTTTTTTACCTTTTTGACCAATCTCGAATTAGCTTGGTTGGTTATCTTCAACCCCCAGATGCGATCGCTTTATATGATGGGAAAAGGAGGGTTAATCGATAGCGATTTTGTCCGGTTAGCTAGGGATTATTTCGGAATTGGGTTAACTGCGATGATGGTGTATTTTGCCTTGATTTGTGGTGTGTCGATGATTGCAACTTGGGGGGTTTATCGCTATCGTCGCGTCTGGCAATTTGGGCTGTTACGTCTCATCGAGAGAAACCCTTTGTAATCGTCATCAGCATCACCAGAGACAGTATGTAGGGGTAGGGTTTCTCCGTCCCAGAGGAAGATTCATACTTATTTTCTAGTCCGCTTGGGGCGGACTTTGTATTGTTAGCCCCGGATTTTAATCCGCAGGCGGGTTAACGGCATAGACGGATCGCAACCGGATTGGGTATCCATCGCTGTAACCCAGATCGCACAGGAATTTCAGGAAATACTTGACAGTTTATATTACTATATAGTAGATTATTTATATAAAGAAATTTACCCCAAAGAACTCTTATGATTTTTCGTCAACTCTTCGACCAAAACACCTGGACTTATACTTATTTAATTGCTGACCCCGAAACCAAAGAAGCGGCTTTAGTCGATCCGGTAATCGAACAAGTCGAAAGAGACTGGAAACTTATCCAAGAATTGGGCTTAAATCTGAAATATTGCCTAGAAACCCACATCCACGCCGATCATATCACAGGAACAGGCAAATTACGCGAGTTAACAGGCTGTCAGGGCATTGTACCCGAACAAGCAACAGCTGAATGTGCCGATCGCAAGATTCGCGATCGCGAGGTGGTCAAAGTTGGGAATATTGAAATTGAGGCGATCGCAACTCCGGGTCACACCACTTGTCATACTGCGTATCTGGTCAACGGAAATCATCTGTTAACCGGGGATGCACTCTTTATTCGCGGTTGTGGACGCACAGACTTCCAACTCGGTAATCCAGGGGTACAGTATGACTCGATTACCCAACGATTATTCACCCTTCCCGACGACACCTTAGTTTATCCCGGTCACGACTATCGCGGCCACACCGTTTCGACCATTGGAGAAGAAAAGCAATTAAACCCCCGTTTAGTCGGTCGGACGCGAGAACAATTTATTGAATTAATGAATAATTTAAACCTACCCGATCCCAAGAAAATTATGGAAGCAGTACCCGCTAATTCGGCTTGTGGTAATGTTTCTAATTCTGCTTCTCTATCTTAGACAATTTCAACAATCTGCCAATATTTACCAAGGGAAATTATGACAACAACTCAACAAAATTCTCAACTCAATCTTATTGATGCTCGTACTCTCAAAACCTTAATCGATCGCAACAAAGCCGAAGTGATTGATGTACGAGAACCTGGCGAATATGCAGGCGAACATATTCCGGGTGCAAAGTTAGTTCCCCTCTCAAAGTTTGACGCGAAAAAAATTCCCAATCGCAGTAATAAACAGGTTGTTTTATATTGTCGTAGTGGCAACCGTTCAGCGCAAGCGGCCCAGAAATTATTCGCTTCTGGCTATTCTGAAGTGACCCATTTACAATGCGGTCTTGGTGCTTGGAAAGAAGCAGGTTTTGAGACTATTGTCAACAAAAATGCACCCATTAGTTTAATGCGTCAGGTGCAAATTGTCGCGGGAAGTTTAGTTTTAACTGGAACTTTATTAGGGGCTTTTGTTTCCCCTTGGTTTCTCATTCTCAGTGGCTTTGTGGGGGGAGGTTTGACCATGGCAGGGATTACCGATACTTGCTTAATGGCGCGTTTACTGGCGAAACTGCCCTACAATCAACGCATTTAGTCTGTATTGTTCATAATGTTTCTGGTTTCTTGCTAAAGTCTAGTCCAGCAGCAGTAGGGGTAAAATTAAATTTTCTCCTACTGCTTTTTTAGAGCCAATATTTGTAGCATCAACTGCCCATAGATTAACAATCTAGGGCTAAACTTACAAAGTCTGCCGTTGCAGACTCTTAAGATTAAAGATTCTAATGTAGGTTGGGTAAAACAAAGTGAAACCCAACAAAACCTCGCTCCTTGTTGGGTTTCGTGACCTCAACCCAACCTACGCGGAAACTATATATTTTTAACTTACTAAAAAGCCAAATTCATCAAACCGCAGCATGGTACAACAACGCCTAAAACTCTCTCGCTATATCCCGATTTTACAATGGGGACTGCATTACAAGCCATCTGATTTAGTCGGAGATATTACCGCCGGAATTATTGTCACCAGCTTGCTCATTCCCCAAAGTATGGCCTATGCAATGCTGGCTAACTTACCGCCCCAAATGGGTTTATATGCCAGCATTTTACCATTGTTATTATATGGCATTTTTGGCAGTAGCAAAGGGTTAGCGGTGGGCCCTGCGGCGGTAGATTCTCTCATT
Organism: Spirulinaceae cyanobacterium; assembly: GCA_046541115.1. Lineage (GTDB taxonomy): Bacteria > Cyanobacteriota > Cyanobacteriia > Cyanobacteriales > Spirulinaceae > Jaaginema. Next base: position 2,770 of record JBKHDX010000043.1, read on the forward strand.
GTGGGAGTCGGGTTACTTCAGTTTGCAACTCGCGACACGCCAGAGTTTTTCATGTTAGCAATTACCTTGGCAATGTTGGTGGGTTTACTCCAAATTATCATGGGAGTGTTGCGACTGGGTTTTATTGTTAACTTTTTAAGCTATCCGGTGCTTTCGGGGTTTCTCAATGCGGCAGCTTTGACCATTATTTTAAGTCAACTCAAACATATTTTTGGCTTACAATTGCCTCGCAGCGATAACTTTTTTGTTGGTATTTTAAATTTAATTCAAAGTCTAGGTCAAACTAACTTCATAACATTACTCCTGGGCTTGGCTAGTATGGGCTTGTTACTAGGGTTTCAAAAACCTTTGGCGAATATTTTACAACGTCGCAATCTCAGTCCATCGGTTATTCTTCCTATTACCAAAGCCGGGCCATTAGCCATTGTGATTCTGGGGACGCTAGTCGCTTGGCTGTTTAAATTAAACCAAGTTGCAGGGGTAAAAGTGGTTGGTAATATTCCCCAAGGTTTACCCGCTTTAGGATTGCCTAATTTCTCTGTAGAAATTGTGCGCGAGTTATTTCCTTTAGCTTTAATTTTAAGTTTAGTCGGCTTTATTGAATGTATCGCAACGGCTAAATCTTTGGCTAGTAAGCGGGGTCAAGATGTAGACGCAAATCAAGAATTAATTGCCGTAGGAATGGCAAACTTAGGGGCATCAGTGACGGGAGGATACCCGGTAGCCGGGGGGTTGAGTCGCTCGGTGGTGAATTTTTCGGCGGGTGCGAAGACAAATTTATCTTCGATAATTACGGCAGTTTTGATTGCGATTACAATTATTTTCTTAACACCATTATTGTATTATTTGCCCCAAGCTTGTTTGGCTGCGATGATTATCGTGGCAATTTTTAAGTTAGTGACTCTTGAAACGGTGAAGTCTTTATGGCAGTATTATAAACCGGACGCAATTTCCTTTTTAGCGACTTTACTTGTCGTCTTAGTCGCAGGGATTGAAATGGGGATTTTAGTGGGTGTTATGGTTTCGATTGGCTTGTATTTATGGCAAACCAGTCAGCCGCATTTTGCCGTCGTTGGACGCATTGGAGAAAGCGAGCATTTTCGCAATATTAACCGCCATGAAGTCAAAACTTGCCCTCATGTTTTAGCTATAAGGGTAGATGAGAGTCTGTATTTTGCTAATACGAAGGCGTTAGAAACCTATTTAATTCAAGCTGTCGCGAAAAATCCCGAAATCGAACATTTATTATTAATCTGTAGCGGCATTAACTTTATCGATGGTAGTGCTTTGGCTACCCTAAAAAAGCTGGTTGCAGATTTAGAAAACCGCAAAATCAAGTTTTATTTAGCCGAAGTGAAAGGCCCGGTAATGGATGGTTTACAACGGGGCGGATTTGTGGAATATTTAGGAAGCGATCGCGTCTTTTTATCGACAGATTGCGCTATGAAAGCATTAGAATGTGTCTAATGAGTTTCCCTTTAACGATTACCCAACCGCAAATCAACCCCGAAGATTTAGCCCAAGTCCAAGCTTATAAACAATCTCTGTGCAAAGCCATTCAAAATGCAGCCCCACTCCCCCAAGAAACTCTTGCCAGGGCGATCGCGTTGCGGGATAATTTGACGCTCCCCTCCCTAAAGGGTAGGGGATTCTTCATTCATCGAGACTTCGTTAACCAGCAGGATTTCTCCAACTGGCCAAGAGGAAATCTCTCCTGAAGCGTGAGTTAGGGTGCGCCCCACCCTACTTAATCCAATTTGCAGAATGTTCAAGGCGGCATTAACATCCCTATCTGCGACAAACCGACAATGGGGACAAATATGAGTTCGAGTTGATAGGGTTTTTTGCACCTTTTCGCCACAATTCGAGCAGTTTTGAGAAGTGTTATGAGGAGGTACAGCAATTGTTACCTTCCCATATTTATCCCCAAAATACTCTAACCATCTCCGAAAAATAGACCAGCCTGCATCACTTATCGATTTCGCTAAATGTCGATTTCTAACCATGCCTTTAACATTTAAGTCTTCGTAGGCTACTAAGTCGTTAGACTTGATTAAACGGAGTGCGACTCTTTTCGCAAATTCTTCTCGTTGCCGACTTACTCTCAAATGTTTACGGGCGTATCGTTGTTTAGCTTGGCGATAATTATGGGATTGGGGTTTTCCTTTTCTAAACTTTTGGGATTTTTGACGGTTGAGTCGATTGAGTTGTTTTTCCGCTTTTCGATAAAACTGTGGGATAGGTTCAATATTTCCTTGGCTATCTGCTAGGAAATACTTTAACCCCACATCAATGCCAACCGCTTGCTGAGTCGGTTCTAAGGGTTTTACGGTATCTCTGGGGTCTAACTTGATGGAAAACTGGACGTAGTACCCATCTGCCCTTCTAACAATCCTCACTCGTTTGATTTGGTTGGGTTGATAATACTGGATGTCTCTAGAACCGATTAGCTTTAAGCGTCCTATCCCTTTTTTATCGGTAAAGGTGATGTGCTTTTTGGTTTGGAGGTCTAGTTTCCAACCACTTACCTTATATTCAACTGAGCGAGTATTTTTCTTAAACCGTGGATACCCCATATCCCCTTTAATTTTCCGCTTACAGTTATCGTAAAAGCGGGTAATTGCTCTAAGAGTTCGTTCAACCGCCGTTTGACAAGCATGAGAGTTTAAATCCTTGACAAACTCAAACTCGTTTCTAAGTTGAGTATTGTATCTAAAGAGTTCAGTTTTACCGACACCACGGTTATCCATCCAGAAGCGCAGAGTTTTATTCCGTACAAACTGAGTTGTACGGATTGCTTCTTCAATCGCTTCGATTTGGTGGGGTTTAGGGTTAATCTTATACTCTAAGACGAACATTTGATACTACTCACGCTTGTAGCAATTATACTCAAAAAACTAACTAAAGTCGCCCTATAAGGGCGAGGCTTGAGACCCATTATTTTTTGGTCAATAAAGCCCCGTTTGTCTCTCCTCCCCTCCCCACAGCCCAAAATCGCCTTATTCCCAGTCGAGAAGGTAATATTAACCTACACATTATTACCCCGGAAACAGTTAACGGCATTTACCTCAATATCCACGGAGGAGGCTGGGTCGTGGGTAACGCAACCATGAGCGATCGCTCTTTACTAGAAATGGCAAAAACTGCCCAAGTTGCCGTGGTTAGCATCGAATACCGTCTCGCTCCAGAATACCCTTATCCTACCCCTATAGACGATTGTGAGGCGGCTGCGGTGTGGTTACTGGACAATGGGCGATCGCAATTTGGCACAGAAAAGATTATCATCGGAGGAGAATCGGCCGGAGCGCATTTAGCGGTTATGACTTTGTTGCGTTTGCGCGATCGCCATTCTGCCCTGAATCGCATTCTTGGGGCTAATTTATTTTACGGCGTTTACGACTTATCCGGTAGTCCCAGTTGGCGACGAGGCAACGATGAAGATAACTTTGACCTCACCCCAACTCAGATGGAATGGTATGTTTCAACGTTTTTAGAGGGTATTGAACTAGAAATGCGTCGTGACGATGCTTATTCTCCCCTTTACGCCGACTTACGCCAAATGCCGCCTGCTCTCTTTACCGTAAGCGACACCGATATTCTGCGAGACGACAGCTTATTTCTCGCAACTCGTTGGGCTGCTGCGGGAAGTCAAGCCGAGTTAGTGGTGTATCCAGAATTACCCCATGGTTTCACTTTACTGCCTTTGGCCATGGCAAAACAAGCCAATGGGCGATCGCGTGAATTTGTGCGTCGTTTGCTTCAGACAGATTAATCCTCTTCCAACTCTGACTGTAACTGCGATATTTGCTCAATCGTTAAACCCGTCACTTCGGCAATTTGAGCGATTTCCATGTCTAATTTAAGAAGATTTCGAGCGACTTCAGCTTTACCTCTGGCTTCTCCTTGCTGAAAAATATCTTGATAAATTACAGATTCCTGCATTATTCTTGTCCTCAATAATTGATAACTGATTACTGTTGACTGATAACTGAAATAACGCTCGCTGAGATAGCGACAAACGTTATCAAACATCAGTATATCATTAGTAGAAGTTGCCCTAAAGATTAAGCTTTCATTTAACAACACACCCTAGCTATTTTTTGCATCAATTTCCTTTAATAAAGAAGTTGCCAGGGTGTAAAGCTCTTTATGACAATGGCCGTTACTTGCCATTAAACCGCCCCATTGCGATACATCGTCATTATTGTAAGTTAAGTTTTCCCCTTCAAAACTGGTAAAACTTCCCCCTGCTTCAGTCAAAATTAATTCCGGTGCAGCAAAATCCCAATCTTTCGGAGCAGATTTACCCGAAAGCGAGATATAAACATCGCATTTCTGCTCGACAATCGTCGTAATTTTACCCCCAACGCTGCCCATATAATTGCGCTCTTTAAACGGAATGCGACTCAGCATTTCATTAAGGCGTTTATCCCGGTGACTGCGACTCGCAACTAAACTTAAATCCTCAATTTTATCGCGAGTAGAAACCTGTAATTTTTTAATCTCTCCCTCGCGAGTTTCTACATAACTTCCATGACCTTTTACCGCATAATAAAGCTTACCCGCTTCGGGAATCACAACCACCGTTAACATCGGGCGTTTTTCATAAGTCAAAGCCAGGTGAATTGCATACTCTCCCGTCTTTTCAATAAAATCTCGCGTCCCGTCGAGGGGGTCAATAATCCACACCCAATCTTTAGCAATGGCTTTTTGAGCTTGCTTGTAAGTTTCTTCGCTCAAATAGCCAAAATCTTCGTGACTGAGTTGGCTTTGTAATTGTTCGAGAATATAATGATTTGCAGCCAAATCCGCCGAAGTAACCGGGCCATCTTTTTTATCTTTGACTTCAATATCGCCGCGATAATAAGTATGAAGAATATCAGCCGCACCCCAACCCACTTGTTTGGTCACGACGAGGATTTCATTTAACGCTTCTATTTGATTTTCTGCTAATAATTTCACCATTTGACCCAGAATAATTAAAGTAACATTTTATGATACTGTATGTTAGTCATTAGTCATGGGTCATTTGTCCTCAGTTAGCATCTATTTTCCTTCCCCTACTGCTTACTGCCTAAAAAACTGATTACTGATTACTGATTACTGATGACTGATAACTGTTACCAATTCCTCGTCCCAAAAACCTGACAAGCCTTCGCTGCAACTCGACTCGCAGACTGCAACGCCGCAATAAAATCTTGCTGCAAGATAAAATAACAAAAAGCGCCGTGGAAGATGTCTCCCGCACCCAAAGTGTCTACCACCTTAACCACCTCCACTTCGACCCGGCCAGCGCCATTCTTCGTGCGGTAGAGGATGGGTTTTCCCCCTTGGGTAATCGCGAGATTGGGAATCCCCAGAGACGCAAGATAATCAAAAACCGCCTCGGTAGTCGTGCAGTTTGGGGGGTAAAAATTTGCCGAACATAAGGCATAATCGGCATAAGTCAGCACCGTCTCAAAACCCGGTTTCCAGCTTCCCCCATCAATCACAATGGGAATTTGGCGTTTTTTGGCGTGTTGAGCAATTTCACGACTCGCAGCCATTTGATGACCATCAATGAGTAAAACGTCGATTTTGTCAAGTAAATCGGGGGATAAATCGACGGTCGCTTGTAACTTTTTAGCATTAATACACACTAGGGCGCGATCGCCCGTAGCCGCAGTGACCATAATCGAGGAAACTGAAGGGGATTCCGTCGCATCTGGCGTTAAATCCGTAATTTGTACCCCCTGAAGGCTTAAATCATTGCGAATCAAACTACTGTTAGGATGTTGACCCATTGCAGCATAAAGTTGGGCTGTCCCTCCCAAACGGGAAAAAGTAACGGCTGCATTGGTCGCAGGGCCTCCGGCTGCGCTTGTCTCATCCAGCGCAACAATTTTCTCGTTGGGTTGCGGTAAACCCTTCACTAAGTAGATGATATCTAGGGTCGATAAACCAATAAATAAGCCGTTGGGAGACATTAAGAATGATGAGGGATGAGGGATGAATGATAAATGATGAATTGATAATACCAGATATTTTTGAATTATGAATTATGAGTGATGAATGATGAATGAATACTACCAAATATTTTTTAGTTCCTGCCCAAAACTTTTTACTTACTCGTTTTGTAACAAATTATAGTAATTCTAAATAAAAACCGACAGCCCGCCCGCAGATTAAAATCTGGGGCTAACGACAACAAAGTCCGCTTTCACGGACTAAACTAATCAAGTTAATGTCTGAAACTTAATTGGAATGACTATTAAAATCCGTTTTTATTTGGATTGACTATAAAATTGACAAAAGATTAACGTGAGATTGGGCAGGGAAACCCAGCCCCTACTTACACAAAAAACATGATATTGAATTGTTACCAACAACCAATAACCAATAACAAAAACATGACCGATCCTAAAACTTTATATATCGTCGGTACACCCTTGGGAAATCTTGAAGATATGACTTTTCGCGCCATTCGCATATTAAAAGAAGTTGATATTATTGCGGCTGAAGATACCCGCCATACTGGGAAACTTTTACAACATTTTCAGATCGAAACACCTCAAATTAGCTATTACGAACATAACGCCAATAGGCGCACACCAGAGCTAATAAAAAGGCTCGAAAAAGGAGACGCGATCGCTCTCGTTACAGATGCAGGAATGCCCGCGATTTCTGACCCTGGTTATGAATTAGTCAAAGCCTGTGCCGAAGCCCAAATCAATGTCATTCCCATTCCCGGCGCAACCGCCGCTATGACCGCTTTAGCGGCTTCGGGAATTGAAAGCGATCGCTTTATTTTTGAAGGCTTTTTACCTACAAAAAATAAAGAAAGAAAAGCCCGTTTACAGCAAATACAAAGAGAGACGCGATCGCTCATTTTCTACGAAGCCCCCCATCGCGTCTTACAAACTTTAACCGATTTTGCCGACATTTTTGGACAAAACAGATTGATTGTTTTAGCCAGAGAATTGACGAAAATGCACGAACAATTCTGGCGAGGCACAATTGGAGAAGCTATTTCTTATTATCAAGAAAACACTCCCAAAGGTGAATTTACCATTGTAGTTGCTGGAGGGGATGCAGCAACACAAATGGCACTGACTGAAGACCAACTGAAACTAGAATTAAAGAAATTAATAGCAGAAGGAATGTCGCGATCGCAAGCCAGTCGTCATCTCGCCCAAGTCACCGCCATTCCTCGCCGTCAATTGTATCAGTTGGCCTTAGCCATTGAGGAACAAAATTAAGCTTTTTATAACTCTTGATGTTGAGAGAAACGAGACCGACCGAGAATACCTATAATACTCTTCGACGGTACTGGCTTTTGCTTGTTTGTAGAGACTGCCTTGAATGGCCGGGTCTTGGGTCATTAAAGCATTAAAATCATTGGTTGTCAGGTCATATTTTTGATTTGTCCAAAATACAGCCAGTAAATTGCCATCTTCATCAAAGTTTAACCCAGTCGGCGCGATCGCTTTCGGCTCTGGGTCTTCCAGAAATTGTCCTGAGTTGAAGCAATGGCTTCCATGAAATCTGAATTCTTGGGTCATGGGAGCAAAACCGTCATTCGCGGCATTTTGTAAGCCCATATCCATCGAAAATTGTTACAGTATTTATTGGTTCTTTATAGGTATAAAATTTTACCCAATAAAAAACCCGCTTTGCGGCGGGTTAACTCTATTCAAATCAGCCAAAATCTAACTCAATGCTTTATGCAAGCATACTGCTGAAGAAATCAATGGTTTCCTTCAAAGCCACCACAAAGCGGTCAATTTCCTCATAACTGTTGTAAAAATACAAACTCGCCCTCGCACTCCCCGAAACATCCAAAATACGGTGTAGAGGCTGCGTGCAATGGTGTCCAGACCGAATCGCTACCCCTTCGTTATCCAGTAGGGTAGAAACGTCACTAGCGGCGAGTCCTTCGACGTTGAAAGCAGCGAGGGCGGCGCGGTTTTCCCCGGTAGCATTGGGTTTGGGGCCATATAAACGCAACTGCGGTACATCGGCTAACTTTGCGAACAAATAGCGCGTCAATTCCACTTCGTAGGCGTGAATCTTATCCATGCCGATATTACTAAGATAATCGACAGCAGCACCGAGGGCGATCGCCTCCCCAATGGCCGGAGTCCCCGCTTCAAACTTGTGAGGCAACTCCGCATAGGTAGAGTGGTCGAGAAAAACATCCTGAATCATCTCACCACCGCCCATAAACGGCGGCATTTCCTGTAAAATGTCCAATTTGCCGTATAAAAACCCAATTCCCGTAGGCGCACACATCTTATGCCCCGAAGCCACCAACCAATCGCAATCCATACTCTGTACATCAATCGGCAGGTGCGGCACACTTTGACAAGCATCGATTAATACTTTCGCGCCATATTGATGAGCGAGGGGGATAATCTGCTCAACTGGATTAACACAGCCCAAAGTATTCGACACATGAACCAAAGCAACCAATTTCGTGCGATTCGAGAGTAAAGACTGAAAATGCTCGAAATCTAAGCCTTCATCTTCACTCATTTGAACGTGCTTAATAATTGCGCCCGTTTTCTGAGCTATCATCTGCCAAGGAACCAGATTGCTGTGATGTTCCATTACCGACAGAATAATCTCATCCCCCGCGTGTAAGTGATTCAACCCCCAACTATACGCCACCAAATTAATCGCTTCACTGGCATTGCGGGTAAACACAATTTCATTCCGCGAAGCCGCATTCACAAATCCAGCCACCTTATCTCGCGCCCCTTCATAGGCCTCTGTCGCCCGGACACTCAAGGTATGTGCGCCGCGATGGACATTGGCGTTGTCCTGCTGATAATAATTTTGCAGGGTATTAAGGACGGCTAACGGCTTTTGGGAAGTGGCCGCACTATCAAAGTAGATTAAGGGTTTCTCATGCACGTGTTGACTCAAAATCGGAAAGTCTTGACGCACCTGATGAGCAAGAGAAATGGTTTGCGTAAGAGTCATGGCTTGGTTATTGGTTATTGGTTGTTTGTTGTTTGTTATTGGTTGTTTGTCCCTTTTTCCCCGACTGCCCCTTAGAGGCTGATGACTCTCGCGTGAAACTTAAATCCACTTTTTGAGGAACGAGTGCTTATAAGCGTCTAGCTTTGAGCCTTTTTTTAGAGTCTGCCCTATAGCAAGAAGTTTCTGACTAACTTTGGAGGGGCTTGCATCCCCATTCCCCCTACAGCACGCGCTGCCTCTTATTCATAAGTGCGACAAGCAATACATTGAGCCAATCTTTGACGCAAAGAAGCAATGGGAACGCGGTTGAGAATTTCGGCGGCAAAGGCATCGAGGAGAAGACTGCGAGCGCTATCGGCATTAATTCCGCGACTTTGTAGATAAAATAGCTCGTCCGCTTCAATTTGGCTGATGGTTGCGCCGTGGGTACATTTGACGTTATCGGCGGTGATTTGGAGTTGTGGTTTGGTGTCAACTCGTGCCTTTGGGGAAAGAAGGAGGTTGCGGTTGAGTTGAGCCGCATTGGTAAGTTGAGCATTTTTGGGGACGTACACCTTACCGTTAAAAATGGCATGGGCGGTATCGTCGATAACACATTTGTGCAACTGGTCAGTTGTACCGTGGGGATGATTCAGGGCAATCAGGCTGTGGGTATCAGCAACTTGCTCTCGTCCGGCAATGGTTAAGCCGTTGAGAGTTGTTTCGGTTTGCTCTCCCTGTTGCCACACTTCCAAGTTGTGCCGCGAGAGTTTTGCCCCCAGAGACAAAGCATTACAGGTGTAACGACTGTTGCGATTTTGGGCAACTGCCGTTTTACCAATGTGGAAACTGTCGCCGCTTTCTCGTTGATTGCGAGTATGGTTGATTTGGGCATTTTCTTCGACCCAAATCTCGGTCACCGCATTCGTCCAGTAAGGGGTTTTACCCGTTTGGTCAGGACAAACGGGGGTAATGGCGGCGTAGTGTTCGACAATTTCTAAGCTAGAGTTGGGTTCGGCAATAATCGCGGCTCTGGGTGAAGTTAAAATGACCTCATCTTCTACCACTGTCACAAAGAGCAGATGTACGGGTTGCTCGACAATCGCATCCTGAGATAACCAAACCATGGCCACATCAGGAAAACCCACTGTATTCAGGGCGGTAAAGACTTCATTTGCCCCTTCGATATGCCCGAAATATTTAACCAGTTTTAGGCTTTGGTCGATGGGGAGTTGGGCTAAATTGCCGACAAAAATGCCTTCAGGTAACGCCGTAAGATTGGACAACTCTGGCGCAAAGTGACCGTTAACGAAGACGGCGCGACTTTCTGCGGCTTCGGGTAGGGTTAGGTTTTGAATATCTGTGGGGCTGAGTTGGGCGGCAGGGGCAATGGTAAACGTATGTTGCTGTAAGCCAGAAACGTCAGTAAAACGCCATTCTTCGTCTCTACGATTAGGCATTCGCTGTTTGGTGACGTTATAGGCCGCCCGTTGGCGCAATTCTTGTAACCAGCCCGCAATTTCGGAGTGAGAACGGACTTTTTGACCTTCGAGATAACGCAGCAATTCTTTGAGATAAGCATTGCCGCGATCGCCCTCTCCGGTAGAAGGTAAGATAGGATTTAAGGCAGCTTCAACAACCATTTAGGCGCTCACCTCCACCGTTGCGGGGATTTCTTCATCCAGAAAGTCGTAACCGCGATTTTCCAGTTCGAGGGCAAGTTCTTTACCGCCACTCATCGCAATAATCCCATCTCGCATTACATGAATATAATCCGGTTCGATGTAGTTGAGCAAACGTTGATAGTGAGTAATCATCACAATGGCATTCTCCTCAGTGTTCAACTGATTTACACCGTTTGCCACAATTTTCAGCGCGTCGATGTCTAAACCCGAATCGGTTTCATCTAAAACGCCTAAAGTCGGTTCGAGTAAGGCCATTTGCAGGATTTCGTTGCGCTTTTTCTCCCCACCGGAAAAGCCTTCATTAACACTACGATTCAAAAAGCTGGCTTTCATTTGCACCACATCCAGCTTTTCTTCTACTAAGTCTTCAAAATCAAAAGCGTCTAATTCTTCTAAACCCAAGTGTTTGCGGCGGGAATTATACGCTACGCGCAAAAAGTCGAGATTACTTACCCCCGGAATTTCTAAGGGATATTGAAACGCCAAGAAAATCCCCTTGAGGGCCCGTTCTTCTGGTTCGAGTTCTAAAATATTTTCACCTTGATAAATAATTTCGCCCCCCGTCACTTCATAATCGGGGTGTCCGGCTAAGACTTTAGAAAAGGTGCTTTTACCCGAACCATTCCGCCCCATAATGGCGTGAATTTCTCCGGCTTTAATCTCTAAGTTAATGCCTTTGAGAATGGGCGTACCATCTACGTTAGCGGTCAAGTTACGAACCGATAAAATAACTGGGCTGTTCTCTTTAATCATGCTTGCTTGTTGGTTCTTTGTTGTTGGTTGTTGGTTGTTAGTAGGGTGGGCATCGCCCACCATTTCTAGCGTTGAGCGGACAGCACGCACCCTTTTTAACTTTGAGCCTCTACCTTATGTCTGGACACAAAAACATTTGAAGTAGGGTGGGCATCGCCCACCAGTCATGGGTTTAAGCTTTTACCGTCTTGAAACAAGAACATTTGAAGACTGGGGCTATATTGAATCGACTCAATTTACAAGAGCCAAGATTTGAGATGGTGGGCATTGCCCACCCTACACCTCTATTACCTTACCGACAAGACTAACTACCTCAATTGGTAATTAGTAATGGGTCATTGGTAATTGATTACCCGACAGTTCCTTCGAGTTTGAGGCTGAGAAGTTTATCCGCTTCGGCGGCAAATTCCATCGGCAGTTGATTGAAGACATCCTTACAGAAACCACTAATCAACATGGAAATTGCGTCTTCTGCCGAAATACCCCGTTGGGCGAAGTAAAACAGTTGGTCTTCGCCGATTTTAGAAGTCGAGGCTTCGTGTTCGACTTTGGCGGTGTTGTTTTCCGCTTGGATATAAGGGAAAGTGTTGGCTTCGGCTTGGTCGCCAATTAGCATTGAATCACACTGAGAGTAATTCCGCGCACCTTTGGCTTTTGGCCCCATTTTAACTAAGCCGCGATAGCTGTTTTTCGAGCCACCCGCCGAAATCCCTTTGGAAATAATCGTGCTTTTGGTGTTGCGCCCGATATGCACCATTTTGGTTCCGGTATCGGCTTGTTGCTTGTTGTTGGTCAGGGCAATGGAGTAAAACTCCCCGACGGAGTTATCGCCGACTAATACGCAACTGGGATATTTCCAGGTAATGGCAGAACCGGTTTCGACTTGCGTCCAAGAGATTTTTGAGTTTACGCCTTTGCATAATCCTCTTTTGGTGACGAAGTTGTAAATCCCGCCTTTGCCGTTTTCGTCCCCAGCGAACCAGTTTTGCACTGTGGAATATTTGATGTCGGCGTTGTCGAGGGCGACTAATTCCACGACGGCGGCGTGGAGTTGGTTGGTGTCGTACATGGGGGCGGTACAGCCTTCGAGGTAGCTCACGGATGCCCCTTCTTCGGCGACAATGAGGGTGCGCTCAAACTGCCCGGTGTCGCCGTCGTTGATGCGGAAATAGGTGGACAATTCCATGGGGCAGGTTACGCCTTTGGGAATGTACACGAAAGAACCGTCACTAAATACGGCGGAGTTGAGGGCAGCGAAGTAGTTGTCCCCGACGGGAACGACGCTACCGAGGTATTTCTGGACGAGTTCGGGGTATTCTTGGACAGCTTCGGAAATTGAGCAGAAAATTACGCCATCTTCGGCGAGTTTTTCTTTAAAGGTTGTGCCAATGGAAACGCTGTCAAAAATAGCGTCAACGGCAACGTTGCTAAGACGTTTTTGCTCGGACAGGGGAATGCCGAGTTTTTCAAAGGTTTCGAGAAGGGTTGGGTCTACGTCATCCAAGCTTTTGAGTTTTTCGTCTTTTTGCTTGGGGGCGGAGTAGTAAATGATGTTTTGATAATCGATGGGGGGATATTCGACATGGGGCCAAGCGGGTTCGGCCATTTCCAACCAACGGCGGTACGCCCGCAGGCGAAATTCGAGCATAAATTCCGGTTCTTTCTTTTTGGCGGAGATGAGGCGTACTACGTCTTCGCTGAGGCCGCGGGGAAGGGCATCTTTTTCAATATCGGTGATGAAACCGTATTTGTAAGGCTGATTGACTAAAGTTTTGACAGATGTAGAATTCATGAGGCTTTAGGGGATTATGGCTGGATTTTTTTTGTATTGTTTTTGGCCGAGGCTGTCCTAGGGAGTCAGCGATAAATGCCGATCGCGAGTCGAGCTTTAGGCTACTATAGTAAGTAACAAGTAAAACAACAACCGTGTTGCTTAATTCTATTTTAGGCTACATTAACAACAAAGTTGTTGTCAAAGTTCCTTAAAAAATTATTTTGATTTGTCCCGCTTGAGAAATCCGACTGACCCTAAAGCCATGACAACGACCCCGCAAACCTCCACCAAACAAGATATTCTGCAACATCTATTAAAGCAGGATCGAGCCACGGCGCAAGAGTTAGCCGAAGCCTTGGAAATTAGCCCCCAAGCGACGAGGCGACATCTCAAGGATTTAGAAGCCGAAAACTTAATCGAACACGAATCCCTACAAGTAGGTATGGGACGGCCGCAGCACTTTTATCAGCTTAGTCGTAAAGGGCGCGATCGCTTCCCCCATCGTTACAGCGAGTTTACGGTTTCTTTTCTCGATACCTTGGTTGAGACTGTGGGAGAGGAACAAGTTGGGGAGGTACTGCGAAAACAATGGGAACGGAAAGCTCAAGTTTATCGCGATCGCTTGGGAAATGGATCGTTGCGCGATCGCGTGGCAAAATTAGTTAAACTGCGCCAAGACGAAGGCTATATGGCCGAGGTGCATCCTGTCGAATCGGATACCCACAACGAGCAATTTCTGTTCACCGAACATAATTGCGCCATTTCTGAAGTCGCTGAGTCTTTCCCCACCGTATGCGGCCACGAATTAGAAATGTTTGCCGCCATCTTACCCGATTGCACCGTAGAACGCACCAATTGGCTCAACAACGGCGAACATCGCTGTGGCTATTTAATTAGGCAGCAAATTCAATGACCAATGACCAATTACGAATGACCCATTGGGGAATTAGTCAGGATTTAGATGGTGACAAACCAAAAATAACCAATAACTAATAACTAATAACAGAACACCAGTCAATCCTCGAACAAACGTGACCTTTAGATACTGATAACTGAAATGACTCAACCGCAACAACCCGGCGCACAATTTCTTACAGCAGAAGAATCGGCGGATGTGGATAAAGCGTTGTTGTCCTCCCCAGAAAAATTTTTAACTCGCTTAACCGTTTCTTCTTTACGATTACTGCAAATTATCGCCAAGGAATACGACATTCCCATCGAAAACTTAACCCACGAACAAATTATTGCTTGGTTTGAAAAAGACGGCAAAATTCGTCGGGAACAAGGCATAGAAGCCGCAACATTGAAATGGTAATCGTTATTTAAAGATTTAAAACAGGGCGATTTTGTCACGCAAACAACGGTGAATCAAGGCATTATCCATCCCGTTGCCTTTCCTGATGTTGCTGTTGCAGTGCATCAATTCGTCAGTATTCCCAGTCAAAGCTAAAGCCCTACTACGACGGTAACAGCTTTTTAACCTTCCGCATAAACCGCTTTTGAAACGACGGGCGATAATCGTAAAAACTGTGCTGTACGATAAAATCGGCGGCAACATTGCGAATCATGTAAGGAGGATGTTGTAGCGGAAATTCTATCGCTTCTGCACCGACTTCATTAAAGCGGCTTTCTTCATTAAAAGTATGGGTTGCTTCTTCGGTATGACCCAAGTTTGTGATTAAATTCACCTTCGGCACAATCGATAAACCATTATTAATGAAATTACAGAATGTCCATTGATAATCCCACCAATCGGGAACACCATTATCTTGAGTTTTGTCTACAGTTTCTTGGGCTAATAAACTCCAAATTTTAATTGAATATTCATCGATTAAAACATCTTTAAGCCAGTTTTTCTGTTTGATTTCGGCCCAATCTTTCAACTCAAAATCAAACCATTGCCAAGCCCGTCGCCAACTGGCCCAACCCCAACATATACTATAGCGAGAGAAATAATAACTATAATCAATTTTCTCTTGACCAAATAGCAAGTTTGTGCCACAAATCGCCGCCACTCGTTCATCATCGCGATAACGTTGTAATAACTCCTCGCAAAAGCGAAAAAAGCTCGGATGGGGTAAACAATCATCTTCTAAGACAATGGCTTCTTCCACTTGAGAAAACACCCAATCTAGCCCAGATGCGGGACGTAAACCACACCCTAAGTTTTTCTCAGCATAGTTGGTATAAACTTCACAATCCCAATCCACTTGTGACGCGATCGCTCTTGTTTTAGCACATTTTTCCGCTTCTCCGGGCTTATCCCATCGCGGCCCGTCAGCAATAATAAACAGTTTGGGGGGTTTGGCTTCCCGAATCGCCTCGAAAACCTTTTGCGTGGGGTTAGGACGATTAAAAATAATTAAAGCAACCGGAGTGGTTAACTGCCAATGGGTCATGGGTGGTTGAAGTAATGATGTTTTTTCTAGTTTGGCTTATTGGAGAAGTTGCGTCAAAGCTTTTAAGATTTAAACCAACCCACCAGGGTTAAAGCTTTGGTTTGACGGAGGAAGATTGGCCAGGTTTGGGGGTAAAAAGCCCCTGCAATATAGGAAGCGACGGCTTGAGAAATGACAGTAGCAACTGCCGCCCCAATGGCTCCATATTTGTCAATAAACAGAAGATTTAAAACAACATTAACCACAGCACCAACAGAGGTAGTAGCCGCAGAAAATTTCATTAAACCTTCTGTGGTGAGCCAGGTTTCGCGAGCTAGTCCTAATGCTACAAAAATTCCGGCCCAAATACTAATGGTTAAAACCCCGGCAGCTTCGGCATATTGCGGCCCGTAAAATAAGTTAATTATGTAAGGAGCAGTTAGGGTAATGCCAATGGCAAAAATGTAACCTGTGGTGGCGACAAAGTTAAAGATTTTTTGCAGTCGCTTATAGTATAGTTCTTCACTAATTTCTTTTGCCTGCACGATGGAAGGAAAGACTGAGTTAATAATAGCTTGGGGAACAAAATACCATAATTCTGAAATTTTTACGGCCACAGAATACACGCCAACCGCTTCGGTTCCTTTCATTTGACCGAGCATAACTTGATCGATTCGCATATAAATCATAATCACAATGCCGGATAAAATCAGCGGCCAGCTATCTTTTAATAAGCTTTTAGCTCGTTCCCATTTAACCCGCCAAGCTAGTAAAGAACCTGTACTTGTTTGATATACTAAAATTAAGCTCACTGAAGTAATGGCTTGTTCGCACGCTAAGGCGATCGCAAAGGCCAGTAAAGGGGCTTGAATTTGAATTAAAATAATTTTAATAATATTAATAAAAATATAAGAAGAAGTCCGCGCCCAAACTGTATATTTCGATTGAACTTGAGACTGAAACCAATAATTAATAGAATCAAAGGCTTTGAAGCTTACACCGGCACTCAAAATTGCTGTGACCCATAGAACTGTGGGCTTTCCGGGATTGAGAAAATAAACTGCAACAATAACTATCAGGTATGTTGTCACGCTAGAAATTGCTTTTAAAATAAAAGAAGTTCCTAGAGTTTCTTCTTTATTATCTGTATTTTTAGCTAAATCTCGAACCACAATTTGTTCGAGACCAAGTTGGGCAATTGGGCCAAATAACCCCATCATTGCCCAAGCATAATTAATAACACCATAGCGTTCGGGAGCGAGATAGCGAGCTACCCAGGCCCCGACCAAAAAGCCAAAGCCCATTTGAAACATTTTTTCTCCGAACAACCAGGCGGTATTCCCGATAATCTTACGAAGATTTGGACTAATACGCTTGGGTAAATCAATAATTTTTTTGAGCATTTAAGCCTCAGTTTTTTGCTTGGGAAATTTAACAATAAATTATCGATAGGGAGCAGGAAGTTGTCGTTTTATCGGATAACTTGACACTTTTTGGCGAGAAGCTGCCGTAGATGCATCCAAGCTGGTTCGTACTGCCACTACCATATACCAAAACCAAATACTTGTAACCCCAAGTAACCCCGTTTCAGTTAAGTTGGTCATTAAGATAAACGACAGAATTAATAAGGGTAAGCCAGCTTGGGGCATTTTAGCTTGGTTTAAGTAGGTGACCGCTTTAGCGACACTCACGATAAAAGATAGGATAAATAAAACTAAACCCAAGTAACCCAAGTCGCAAGCAATGTCCATAAAACCATTATGAGAATGGGGCGGACGAAATTGACTTTTGATGACAATAACTTGACTGGCTGGGTCGTTTGAACCTCGCCACGCTTGCCAAAATCCACCAATACCATAACCGAGTAACGGCCGTTTGTTAATTTCTTTGATAATGAGCGGCCAAAAGTCGGTTCGTCCAGTTAAAGTTAAATCTTTATTGAGGGTGTCAACAACAATAAATTCGAGGTTTTCTGTAACAACAATGGTCAAACAAATACTAACAATTAAAAAGAGTACAACGGATACAAAAGCCCATTGTGCTGGCAGCATTTTAGCGAAGCCCAAATAAAACCACAAAGCAAATAAGCAGATAAAAATGACTTTTGCTGCACCACTTCCGCCCATATTCATCATAAATAAACTCAAGGCGACAATGAATAAAGATAAGCGGCGCTGCTTGGGATTATAAAGAGAATAAATAAACCAAAGTAAAGCAACAAATAACATTTGAAAGCAAAAATGATTTTTGTGGCCCAGAATCCCAATCCAAGCACCATTACCATCGGTTTTATTCATTAAGAAACTAAAACCTGCTAAGGCCAGTCCCGACCAACGGGCAAGTTGAAAAATCCCTGTCCAGGTATATTGTTGACCGACATAGAAAGCAAAAAAGGCTATTTCTAAGTAGATAACGGCGTATTTTAACGTAATTTTGGGGGTGTCTGACCAAAAAACGGAAAGGATAATTAGAAGTAAAAAAGTTGAGATGAAAGGGTCGCGAATAATTAAGGCTGAAAAGTTCTGAATAAGGTTGCGTAAGGTATAGCGAAAGCGGGGGGTAAGTAATAATAAGGCGCAGGCATAAATTCCGATTTGTCCCACAACTGTTGGTGGCGTAACATTATGAACTAAAATAGTTCTGGGATGGAGCTTGGTTAAGGAATTAATCGCAACACCCGATTCCCCGGCAATAATAATTAAAAAAGTACAAATATAAAATTTTTCAAGTAGGTCGGTATATTTGTTATTTTTACCGAGATAATTAAAAACCACTAAGAAATAAATAACTCCTGCGGCAAATAAAAGAACTAAGACTAAGGGGTCTTTGAGTAAAGCTTTCATGGGTAGAGAAGCACAACGTAATTAGCCAAAGTGTAACGCAGACTTCAGGGGCGATCGCCGCCGTGATTTTCGCGATCGCGGGGTTAAAATTTAAGCAAAATTCCCCCCATTGACCGAAAAATCCCGCTTATATTCTGAACTTACCCCCAAAAGCGACAACGCGAGTTGCCCTAACAATTTGTTAAGTTAGCAATGAATCACAATGCGAATGGGTTGGTTCTGTTTTTATGAAGAAATGTAAAAGATGGGTAGCCAATAGTACAGTTTTAAGCATCGCGATCGCCTTAGGACAACCCTTGCCGAGCATCGCTCAGTTGCCGAATTTCCCCTCTCCAGCTTCCGAAACGCCCCTTCCCGCACCTCAACCCCTCAATCAGCCCTTTTTGCCCCCAGAAATCGAAGCCGCCCCCTTCACCGAGCCGCCCAATTTCGTTTCTCCTTCACCCGAAACACCCCTCGATAGTGTATATCTGTTGGGTGGGGGCGATCGCCTGTCCGTAGACATCTTTGAAGTCCCGCAATATAGCGGCGTTTACCAAGTTCCCGTTGATGGTGTCATCTATTTTCCCCTCATCGGAGCCGTACAAGTCGGCGGCTTGACCATTCAACAAGCCTCCGAAGCCATCTCCGCCCAATACAGCCAATTCCTCAAACGGCCCCTCGTCACCATTCGGCTGCTCAACACCCGACCCCTCAACATCTTTGTATCGGGAGAAGTCACCAACGCTGGCACCTTTACCATCGACCTCATCGGCGGTGCTGGCGATAACCCAGGAGTCCAGTTTCCCACCCTCGGCCAAGCCCTCAAAGAAGCGGGGGGCGTGATCCTAACCGCCGATTTAAGTCAAATCGAAATTACCCGCCGTTTAGCCCGAGGCGGAACTACCACTTATACGGTTGACCTCGAACAAATCCTGCAAAATGGCGCACAAGGACAAAACCTGGCGTTGCGGGACGGTGACTCCATTTATGTCCCCGCCGCCACCGACACAGACTTGCGAAACTTGCGCCGACTGGCTACCCTAGATTTTGCCGCCGATGCCGCCGCCGGACGAACCGTTTCTGTAGTGGGTGAAGTTAACCGTCCCGGTTCTTACTACATTCAACTATCCACCCCAGGGGTGCAATCGACCTTACCGACCGTAACCCGCGCTTTACAAGAAGCGGGCGGTATTACCCCTCTTGCTGACGTACAGAACGTGCAAATTCGCCGTCCCACCAAATCGGGAACCGAACAACTCATCGCCATTAATTTGTGGGAACTTCTGCAAACTGGCGATATTAGCCAAGACACCGTTCTTCAAGACGGCGACACCATTATTATCCCCGAAACCAACGAACTTTCTGCCGCTGAATCCACCGAACTGGCCACCGCTCGCTTTTCCCCCGATACCATCCAAGTCAGCGTGATTGGGGAAGTGGATGACCCGGGTTTGGTAAACTTACCCCCTAATACCCCTATGAATCAAGCGTTGATGACGGCAGGTGGTTTTGAAGGTGCTAGAGCAGATAGCGATGTGGTACGCCTGATTCGTTTAAACCCCGACGGTTCGGTAGTGAGTCGAGAAGTCCCATTCGACATCGCCCAAGGCATTAACGAACAAAGTAACCCGTTACTTCGTAATAATGACATTATTGTAGTGGGTCGCAATCGCGGTACCCAATTTAATGACACGCTGAACAACCTTTTATCTTCGGGTGCAAGTGCATTAGCTTGGTTTTCAGTTCCTGCTCGTATCTTTGGCATACTAGAGGTATTGGGTATTATCGATTTGAATGACTAATTTTCGCCCTTGAGTCCTATAGGACTTTTTCGCAATTCGACGAGATAACTTAAACGGCATGGACACTGAACGTAATTATCCCACTTATCTTAGCCATCGACCCGCCCAATACAAAGAAGACGCGATCGCAACGCCCACTCAGGCAAATCCAGTTCCCGCCCCCACCGACGGACAAACGTTAGATTTTGCTTGGCTTATCGCCGTTATTCGCCGTCGTCTTGGAGTCATGGCATTATCGACCATTCTCTTGAGTGGAGCCATTGGCAGTTTAATTGTTTGGAAAGCCAAAGATGCCGATGTCTTTTATGATGGCTCGTTTCAAGTCCTCGTCGAACCCGTAACCGCCGAAGGTCGTTTAGCGAAACTTTCTTTGCTGGCCCAAAGTGGTACGAGCATCGGGCCGGCAGAACTCACCAAAGTCGGGGTAGACCAAGCCGACTTAGTAGACTACGAAACCCAAATCCGCGTTTTAACCAGTCCGAAAATTCTCAACCCCGTGTTGAAAGAGTTACAAGCCAAATATCCGGATATGAGTTACACCAACTTAGTCGGTAGCTTGGAACTCAACCGCATGAACTATGTGAAAGATGGCAAAGAAGTCGGAACCAAAATCTTAGAAGTTCGCTATCGCAGTGATAATCCCGAACAACTTGAGTTTGTTTTAGATATCCTGGCTAAAGCTTATCTTCAATATTCCTTACAAGAGCGCCTTACCAGTTTGCGCCAAGGGATTCAATTCATTGACGAACAACTCCCTGAATTGCAACAACGAGTTGATACCTTTCAAGGTCAATTGCAAAATCTGCGGGAAGAATACGACCTCAACTTTCCCCAACTCACCGCCGAAACCTTAGCCGGACAACACAACTACATCGAACGCCAACGCATTGATGTCCAAGCCGAACTCACCGAAGCCCGGGCAAACTACGACAACCTGCGTCGCGCCGTTGCCAGCGGCAATCCGATTACCATCTTATCTCGCGACCAGAACAATACTTACAACGTCATTGTGAGCCAGCTTTACAATGTCGAGGCCCAAATCGCCAACCAAAGCAGCACTTTTCTAGAAGATAGTCCCCCCATTCAGGTGTTGCAAGAAAAACAAGCGAATTTAGAACAAGTCCTTCAAGAACAAGCCCTCAAAGCACAAGAAAGCCTAGAAATTAAAATTAGCGACCTCGAAGCCCGGGAGCAATACCTTTCTCGTCAAGAACAAGAACTCGACCAAAAACTCGCCCGCTTTCCCAGTGTTTTACGGCGTTACTCGGATTTAGAACGAAATGTTTTAGTGGCTACCGATAGTTTAAAGGCCTTTCTCGAAAAGCGCGAAGCCCTCAAACTGGACGCATCTCAACGAGAAATTCCTTGGGAACTAATTTCTCCACCGGATTTATGGCGGAATCCTCGCGGCATACCCCTACAATCGTCAGAAGTGGATTTGAAACGACAACTGGCGATCGGGATTATCTTAAGTTTACTCATTGGTGTGGGGATTGGCTTTATTACTGAAATTACCCACACGGTTTATCATACCCCCGACGAACTGAAAAATGGCACGAAGCTTCCCTTGTTGGGGGCGATTCCCTTTTCTAAATCTCTGCGTAAACACGAAAAACAAATTCGCAAGCTGGTTGCGAGGACCTATACCCATCATGGCGATAATCCGTTTTTGGCCTTACCGCCACCGGAACAAAACGCCAGCTTTTTAGAAGCTTTTCGTTCCCTATATACCAACATTAGTTTACTCGGCTCGAAACAGCGGCCTGTGCGATCGCTCGTCGTCGGTTCAGCTACCCCCGACGATGGCAAATCTACCATCGCCTTTGAATTGGCCAAAACTGCTGCCAGTATCGGTCAGCGCGTTCTTTTGGTCGATGCCGATTTGCGTCGTCCGCAAATGCACTACCGTTTTGGCCTCACCAACGAACGGGGTTTGAGTGATGCTTTACAAAGCGACCTCAGCCTCAATGATGTGATTCAACAATCCCCCACCCAAAGCAACTTATTTGTCCTGAGTGGCGGTCACATTCCCCCTGACCCCATCAAGTTACTGTCTTCTCAAAAAATGGCCCACTTGATGGAACAATTTCAGGGGTTCTTTGATTTGGTGATTTATAATACGCCGCCTTTGGTGGGTTTGGCTGATGCCAATTTACTCGCTTCTAACTCTGATGGTATTATTCTCGTCGCTCGTTTGGGCAAAACTGACCGCGCTTTAGTTAAGAAAGCCCTTGAAGGCTTAAATATTTCGGGCGCATCGGTGTTAGGAGTGGTCGCGAATGGCGTGAAGGGCAATATTTCTAACAATGACGCAATTTATCACCAAAACTACTATCAACCCCAATTGATTCAAGAAGAAGCCCCTAGTAGTCCTTTGGCTTATCGCAATGATAATCTTTGAGGGGTAGGTTTGAGGCAGTCGGCGCGATCGCAATGACTGCCTCAAATGACTTCTCTTTGGGAGTTGGAGCATCTGGGGTTAATATTGGCGGTAAAGCCACATCATTCCTTAACTGATGAGGGGTTTGGGAAGCAATAAGTCCCGCGCTATAGAAATCTACTATTTCGCAATTTGTTGGGTAGGAAGCCGACGTTGTCATCTATGATGACCGTGTTCGGTAGTTCACTCTCCCACAGATTCTTCTGGCTCTAAACGATTTTTACGAGATTCGAGCCAAATCGGAATTGCGATCGCTGCGATAATAATCACTAACGCTGCAATCCCAAAATTCGCTACAATCTGCACCAAGGTTTTGAGGGGGATAAACCGTCCTAAAAAGTAGGATAAAGACACCATAATTGAAGCCCACAACGCTGCACCCCCAAAATTACACAGTAAAAACTGAGGATAAGGCATTTCGGCAATTCCGGCGAGGGGCCCGGCAAAAATCCGTAACAATGCCACAAAACGCCCGAAAAACACGGCTCTGGGGGCATTTTGACTAAACTGAGTTTTAACTTCGTTAAGCCTCTTTTCGGGAATGCGGAAAAAGCGACCTAATCGCAACAACAAAGGCCAACCGCCCCATTTCCCAATCCAATAACCAAAATTATCGCCGAGAACCGCACCACCAATCGCACTGGCTAATACCCACCAGTACCACAATTCCCCACTTCCGGCTAGGAAACCCCCGACAATCGTAATGGTTTCGCCAGGAAGGGGAACGCCTGTATTTTCCAGAGCAATACCGATAAAGACAACCCAGTAACCGTATTGATGGGCAAGTTCCTGGATGTTCTCCAGTGACAGTAGCTCAAAAGACATCCAGCAGTCCCTTTACAAAGGTTTACTTCTTTTTATATTTTGACGCAGTTTAGGCAAAAGTGTCAATTTACTTGGGTC